>CAYXJI010000218.1:0-6658 GCA_964465175.1 uncultured Burkholderiaceae bacterium
GTCAACAAGCAGATGAAATGCTGACAGTACCGCCATTGTCTGCATTCCAGGCGATGCTGGAACCAACCGCTGAGGGTCGTGAAATCTCTACGACGGCTTCTTATGTGCGTGTATTGACATCCTTGTTGCGTGATAGCAGTTTGGGTCAGCGCGTAGTACCAATTATGGTCGATGAATCCCGTACTTTCGGTATGGAAGGTTTGTTCCGTCAAATCGGTATTTTCAGTCAAGTTGGTCAATTGTACGAGCCTGTCGATAAAGATCAGGTGATGTACTACCGCGAAGATAAAGCCGGTCAGATTTTGCAAGAAGGTATTAACGAAGCGGGTGGTATGAGTTCATGGATCGCAGCGGCGACTTCCTACTCGACGAATAACCGCGTGATGATCCCGTTCTACACTTACTACTCCATGTTCGGCCTGCAACGTATTGGTGACTTGGCGTGGGCTGCAGCCGACATGCGTGCACGCGGCTTCTTGATCGGCGGCACCGCCGGTCGTACGACATTGAACGGCGAAGGTTTGCAGCATGAAGATGGTCATAGCCATGTGATGGCATCGACGATTCCTAACTGCGTGCCTTACGATCCTACTTTTGCGCATGAAGTCGCCGTCATCATTCACGACGGTCTGCGTCGCATGGTCACTAATCAAGAAGACGTGTTCTACTACTTGACCGTGATGAACGAAAATTACGCGCATCCAGGTTTGGTAGCAGGACAAGAAGAGGGCATTATCAAAGGTCTGTATTGCTTCAAAAAATCCGAAGCGCAGACCAAGCATCGCGTGCAGTTATTAGGCTCAGGCACCATCTTGCGTGAAGTCATTGCGGCTGCCGATTTGTTGATGAACGACTGGGGCATCGCTTCTGACATCTGGTCCGCACCATCCTTCACCTTGTTGGCACGTGATGGGCAAGACGTTGAGCGTTGGAATATGTTGCATCCAACCGAAACGCCACGCGTGGCTTACATCACCGAATGTCTGAAAGACACCGCTGGTCCTATCGTGGTGTCTACCGATTACATGCGTACTTTTGCTGAACAAGTCCGCGCTTTCATTCCGAAAGATCGTAGCTATAAAGTCTTGGGAACGGATGGTTTTGGTCGCTCCGATAGCCGTGCGAAACTGCGTGAATTCTTCGAAGTGAATCGCTATTTCGTGACGATCGCAGCCTTGAAAACTCTGGCAGACGAAGGTGTGATCTCCGCTTCCGTGGTGGCACAAGCGATCGAGAAATACGGTATCAATCCGAATAAACCTAATCCGGTGACTGTTTAATTGAAATTTGCGTTTAATGTGAATTTGTAGGGCGGGTGCAACCCGCGCCGTCTGCCCATTGTGTACCTGAGCAGCGCGGGTTACACCCGCCCTACGAAAGCTACAAAAGCGCCTAATTTATTAGCCCTGACCCCCAGCCTTCCCCTTTCAAGGGGCGGGAGTAAATGGAGAAAATGATGAGTACAGTAGAAGTCAAAGTCCCGGCTATCGGTGATTTCAAAGAAGTTGAAGTGATTGAATTGATGGTCAAAGTGGGTGACACGATTAAAGTGGATCAATCTTTGATCACCGTAGAATCCGACAAGGCTAGTATGGAAATTCCATCTAGCCATGCTGGCGTGGTGAAAGAAATCAAAGTCAAAGTCGGCGATAAAGTTGCCCTAGGTTCTTTGGTGGTGATCATTGATGCGGATGGTGCAGCGGTAGCCGCAGCTCCTGCACCGGCAGCTGCGCCAGCTCCAGTAGCGGCAGCGCCTGCAGCTGTGGCAACCGCTCCAGCACCAGTCGCTGCCCCGGTGGTCGCAAGTGTTCCGGTCGTCGCCACCGCCGCCGCAGGCAAATCACACGCGTCTCCGTCCATTCGCAAATTCGCACGTGAACTCGGTGTGGATTTAAGTAAAGTTCCAGGCACGGCACCGAAAGGTCGCATTACCCAGCAAGACGTACAAAATTATGTGAAAGGTGTCGTTGCAGGCGCTGCCAATGCACCAGCAACTGCGGCGAGCACCAACGGTAGTGGTTCAGGCATGAATCTCTTGCCATGGCCATCGCTCGATTTCAGCAAATTTGGCACCACAGAATTGCTGCCACTGTCGCGCATCAAAAAACTCAGTGGCCCCAATCTACATCGCAACTGGGTCATGATTCCCCACGTCACGCAATTTGACGAAGCCGATATCACCGGTCTCGAAGATTTCCGCAAATCGTCCAACGATGCCTTGGCAAAATCTGGCGTGAAATTGACCATGTTGGCTTTTGTGATTAAAGCCAGTGTGTCGGCTTTGAAAAAATTCAAAGCCTTCAATGCGTCCTTAGATGCCACCGGCGAAAACCTGATTTTAAAGCAGTACTACAACATCGGTTTTGCAGCGGATACGCCAAATGGCTTGGTCGTACCTGTGATCAAAAACGTCGATCAAAAAACGCTGTCACAAATCGCCACCGAGATGGGCGAATTGTCAGCGCAAGCACGCGATGGTAAGTTGAAGCCTGCCGACATGCAAGGTGCGACTTTCACGATTTCTTCTTTGGGCGGCATCGGTGGTACAGCATTTACACCGATTATCAATGCACCGGAAGTGGCGATTCTAGGCTTGTCAAAATCCTCCATGAAACCAGTGTGGGATGGCAAACAATTCGTGCCACGTTTGATGTTGCCATTATCCTTGTCCTATGATCACCGTGTGATTGACGGTGCGATGGCAGCCAAGTTCACCGCTTATTTGGCTGATGTATTAGCCGATTTGCGTAAGACGATGCTGTAAGAAAACGTATTTCGATTGGTATAAAGGGGCGCGAAATTGTAGGGCGGGTGAAACCCGCGCCGTCAGTCCATCGAGCACCTGAGCAGCGCGGGTTTCACCCGCCCTACGAAGAGAAAATTGGAGCAAAAATATGAGCACAATTGAAGTCAAAGTCCCGGATATCGGCGATTTTAAAGAAGTCGAAATTATTGAAGTGATGGTCAAAGTGGGCGATACGATTAAGGTCGACCAGTCCTTGATCACGGTGGAATCTGATAAAGCCAGCATGGAAATTCCGTCCAGTCACGCGGGTGTCGTCACAGAAATTAAAGTTAAAGTCGGCGATAAAGTCGCTGAAGGTAGCTTGATGGTGATTGTTGAAGCCGCAGGTACAGTCGCTGCGGTGGCAACGGCAGCGCCAATTGGCGCGCCAACACCAACGTCAACACCAACGTCAACACCAGCCCCAACACCAGCAGCTTCTGGCTCCGTTGGTATCATCGAAGTTAAAGTCCCAGATATTGGCGATTTTAAAGAAGTTGAAGTCATCGAATTAATGGTCAAAGTCGGCGATACGGTCAAAGTCGACCAATCTCTGATCACTGTCGAATCCGACAAAGCTAGTATGGAAATCCCGTCCAGTCACGCTGGCGTGGTTACAGAAGTCAAAGTGAAAGTCGGCGATAAGGTGGCCGAAGGTAGCCTCTTGGTCCTAGTCGAAGCAGCGGGCGCGACCACTAGTGCAGCGGCCACGCCAGTTGCTGCCAGCCCTGCAGCAGCAGCGCCAGTCACACCTGCACCAGTCGCGTCAGGCTACAGCGGTCAGATTGATATTGAATGCGACATGATGGTTTTGGGCGCAGGGCCTGGTGGTTATTCCGCGGCTTTCCGTGCCGCCGATCTTGGTATGAACGTGGTTTTGGTGGAGCGCTATGCGAGTTTGGGTGGCGTATGTTTGAACGTCGGTTGCATCCCTTCCAAAGCTTTATTGCACGTCGCTGCAGTGATTGACGAGACAGCAAATATGTCAGGCCACGGCGTGACGTTTGCGAGGCCACAAATTGACCTCAATGCCTTACGTGCGCACAAAGATGGCGTGATCAAACAAATGACCGGTGGTTTGGCTGGCATGGCGAAAGCACGTAAAGTCAATGTCGTACAAGGCGTGGGACAATTCGTCAGCCCATATCACCTGGAAGTGACGGCAAATGATGGCAGCAAAAAAGTGGTGCAGTTCAAACAGGCGATCATTGCGGCGGGTTCCAGCGTTGTGAAATTACCGTTTGTGCCAGAAGATCCGCGCATCGTTGATAGCACCGGCGCACTAGAATTGCGTCAAATTCCTAAGCGTATGTTGGTGATCGGCGGTGGCATCATTGGCCTCGAAATGGCAACGGTGTACTCGACCCTCGGTGCGCGTATCGATGTGGTCGAAATGATGGATGGCTTGATGCAAGGTGCCGATCGTGACATGGTCAAAGTTTGGCAAAAGCATAATCAGCATCGCTTTGATAATGTCATGACCAAGACCAAAACGGTGGGGGTAGAAGCCCTGCCAGAAGGTATTAAAGTCACGTTCGAAGCAGCAGAAGCAGGAGCGACAGCACCAGCAGCGCAAATTTATGATTTGGTCTTAGTCGCAGTCGGACGCAGCCCGAATGGTAAGAAGATCGCTGCCGACAAAGCCGGTGTTACGGTGACGGATCGTGGCTTCATCAATGTCGATAAGCAAATGCGCACCAATGTGCCGCATATTTTTGCGATTGGTGATTTGGTGGGGCAGCCTATGCTGGCGCACAAAGCGGTTCACGAAGCTCACGTGGCGGCGGAAGCGGCTGCAGGTCACAAGGCATACTTCGATGCGACCGTGATTCCATCGGTTGCCTACACTGATCCTGAAGTGGCGTGGGTAGGGGTGACGGAAGACGAAGCAAAGGCTAAAGGACTCGCGATTGAAAAAGGTGTGTTCCCTTGGGCAGCGTCGGGTCGTGCGGTGGCAAATGGCCGCGCCGAAGGCTTTACTAAATTAATCTTTGATGCCGAGAGTAAACGCATTATTGGTGGCGCGATCGTTGGTACGCATGCTGGTGACATGATCGGTGAGCTGGCCGTTGCCATCGAGATGGGCGCCGATGCGGTGGATATCGGTAAAACGATACACCCGCATCCTACTTTAGGTGAGTCTATGGGCATGGCGGCAGAAGTGTACAAAGGTGTGTGCACCGATTTGCCACCACAGCGCAAAAAGTAGTTGACTGATTGATCTAAATTGCAGTTTGACTTGTGCGATCAGATCCGTCACAAGTCAAGCGTGAGCAGCAACTAAAATTCCCGAGATTGAATGATGTCGGGAATTTTTTATTCAAATTTGGGTTCAAATCTGGGCTTATCCCAAAGTCGTCCAATCCTCAGTCTGCTTGTTGAAAAAGCCGCATTGTTTCAATGCCGCTTCAAATCGACCGTTTTGTAATTGTGTGTGTAACGCAGGAAAAATTTTTTCTGCAATGGCCTTGCCTTGCGTGGTCTTGCTACAAGCGAAATGGCGTGATCCATGTAAAGCAATGCGCAGATTCGGTATTGGTATTAAGTGACAATCATCTAAGCTAATATGCATCTGCTGTGACGTGCTAAATGGTGCTATAACGGCATAGACTTCGTGGCTGCTGACCATATACACCATTTGGCGCCAGGTCTTGACATCAGCGCAGTGTTGCATGCCCAACTGCTCCAAAGTGTTCCAATCTGCGCTCCAATCACGATTCGATACCCATTTTAGATGCTGTAGTTGCGCGAGCGATGTGCATGCTAAGGCACTGACATTTTGTACGTGGGTGTAAATGCCAACCAAAGATTTGCCGTCGCCGATCATTGCTGCTGAGATGCCTATTTCTTCGGCGTAGGCTACTAAATCGGATTCCCAGCACGTGGTGGCGAGCGCCTCGATCGTCGAGGCGCGTAATTGTTGTATGCCGTTGGCATAGCTGTCCACCGGTATTAATTCGTAATGGGCTTCAGGCCATACGGTTTCGAGTGCATAAATAAAAAATGCGAGTTCTACCACATCACGACGACTATAGTTGCCACCAAAGTCAGCGCCTGAATTCACATCTGAATTCGCATCACAGTCAACACCAAAGTCCCAAATAGATTCGTTACTTCTGCCATTTAGAAATAGATGATAGTCTTCGAGCACATCTTTGGGAACACCGATTTTTATTCGATTTTGATTTAGTTCTGGTGCAATAAAGGGCAGCACCATCGTGATGCTGGTTCCTTCGCCGAGTACCGATTCTATGTTGATCTTCCCACCAAAGATTTGGGTGACTACGGTGTGCGCTAAGTGCATGCCGAGACCGCTGCCGCCTTTACCTAGTTTGGTGGTGAAAAATGGTTCGAATACGCGTCGCAAAACTTGGGTGGGAATGCCATTGCCGTCATCGCTAAAAACGATCTCAAGGTGCTCGTTGGTGATGCGTTTAGCAGTTAGTAGCATATGCCCTTGTTCGATACCGTCAAAAGCGTGCAAAATCGCGTTGTTGATGAAGTTGATGAAAATTTGACTCAAGGGCCCTGGGTAAGCATTCATGCGAATACTGGGATCGATATCCGACTGAAAGCTGTGTTGACTTTGATTAATCGTGGGACGCATCGCTAAGTAGGTTTCCTCGACAACGGAGGCCAAAGAAAATTCCCGTCTTTGCTCTGAATGTTGATCCGCCGATAGTTGTTTGAAGCTAGTAATCAAAGCGGAGGAGCGCTCTAAATTTTCCTGCAAAATCGCACAACCACGGTGCGCGTCTTGGAAAAAATCTTTAAGGGCTTTTCGTGTAAAGTGAGTTTCACTGATCACTTCGAGTTCCTTGATCTTATCAGCCAAGGTGCTACTCACCAGCACTGCATTGCCAATCGGTGTAT
>CAYXJI010000219.1:0-2428 GCA_964465175.1 uncultured Burkholderiaceae bacterium
TGTCTGCTAAAGCCCCGCGATCTATGCTGGTATTCGCGCCGATCTCGACATCATTACCAATGACTACGCGACCGGTTTGCGGGATCTTAATCCATTTGCCTTTTTCATTGGCAAAGCCAAAACCATCCGCGCCTATCACCGCGCCCGAATGGAGGATGCAACGCTCGCCGATCAGGCAGTCATTATAGATACTGACATTAGCATTAATCTGGGTATTATCACCAATGGCGACACCACGACCAATTGCTACCCCTGCGGCAATACGCACATGCTCACCGATGATGGCTCCCGCTTCGATAGATACCTGGGCACCAATACTGGCGCTGGCAGCCACTTGCGCTTGCGGGCTAACCCAAGCCGATGGATGAATTCCCAAAACGGCGGGTACAGCGTTCAGATCAAAAAAAACTTGTGCCGCTTTGGCAAAATAGACATATGGATTGGCCGTGATAATACGCGCGCCGAGATAGCTATCGCCAATTTGCTGATGATCTTGTTCAGACAAAATCAAAGCGATCGCCTGCGTTTTTTCCGCTTGCGATCTGAATTTTGAATTAGAAAGGAAGGTGATATGACGATCGCTCGCATCACTTAATGGGGCAATGCCGACGACCTGAATATCAGGATTACCAATTAATTGACCACCGAAGCGATCGACTAACTCCCCTAGTCGAATGCTTTTATCTGTCATTTTTTATTTGGAAAGTGCTTTTAGTACTTTGTCTGTGATGTCAATGCGCGGATTAATGTAAGCAGCATCTTGTACCACTAGATCAATTTTTTCTGCTTCGGCGATCTGTTTGACGACTTTCAAGGCGCGCTCGGCTAAGGCATTTAATTCCTCTTGCTTACGCTGACCCAAATCTTCATTAAAGACACGTTGCTTACGGTTAAATTCTTGGTCCAAATCGGTCAACTCGCGCTGACGCTTAATGCGATCCGAGTCCGACAAACCAGGCGCATCTTTTTCAAATCGACGCACTAGAGCACGCCAGCGTTCATTAATTTCGTCGAGTTCTTTCTTGCGACGAGAGAACTCTTGTTCAATTTTGGAAGTCGCTACTTTGGCAGGCAAAGACTCATTCAAAACACGCTGTCCATCGAAGAAAGCAACGCGAAAATCCTGTGCCTGCACCTGAGCCATCGCCACCAGAGAAGCTACCGCGAGTATGCCACGGCGTAGGAATTTGGACGGATAAGATATTTGATTCAAAATATTCTCCACATTACGAACTTTGACATTGCGAACCACCATTAAGACAAACTGCTACCAGGCAGAAAAGAGTCGCCGATAACAATTAGAAACCCGTACCCATCGTAAACTGGAAGCCCTGACGTTTATCTTCAGGTTTCGCATTTAAAGCCTTACCAAAACTCAATTTTAAAGGCCCCATTGGAGAAATCCAACTGATACCCATACCGACCGACGTTCTCAAATCTTGCGCACGGATTTTTTGGCCTTCGTCAAATACATTGCCGATATCAAAGAAAGTGAACCAACGTAAAGATTTATCTGCCCCCGGAAATGGAATCTGTAACTCGACGTTACCAACTAGGCGAGTCGCGCCACCTAAAGTATCCCCACGTGGGTCTTTAGTACCCAAGGAACCAGGTTCATAGCCACGCACCGAACCGATACCACCGGCATAGAAGTTCTTAAATACAGGATACGGCTTGCCAGACAAACCATGACCATAGTTAATCTCTCCATTCATCGCCAAAATGACTGAACGATAGATAGGTTTAAAGTATTCATGCTTATAGATGGCGCGGTAATACTTAAACTCACCAAAGGCCGACACTTCAAGATTAATCCTCTGATAGCGACCTATGGATGGCGTCATGATATTGTCACGGCTATCACGTTGCCATGCGGCGGACAAAGGAATTGAATTATTAGTTGCGGTACCAACACCCCATAAAGGATTGGTCGTATCTTTGATCACATCCTTACCACCAAAGTCCGCGACATACTTTAAGTAACGATACGGACTATCAGTATAGGTGTCGATTTTAGAGCGTTCCAGACCGATACCAAAAAAAACCGTATCGAGCTCGGAGAATGGCACACCATACCGAATATTGCCGCCAGACGATTGAATACGGTAGTAGCCATACGAGCCAATTGGAGGCAATGAAGTACGAACATAGACGTCAATACTACGACTAATACCGTCGTCGGTCACATAAGGATCAACGTGAGTTACAGCGATGGTACGATTATATTTACTCGTATTGATATCCATACCAATCGTGTCACCACTACCAAATGCGTTTACTTGTTGAACCGAGCCAGTAATGGTGATTTTTTCAGCACTGGAGTAACCGGCACCCAACATGATATTGCCGGTCGGTTTTTCGGTGACGGTCAGATTGACATCGACCTGATCCGTGCTGGTGGGCACTTCTGGTGTATCGATCGTAACTT
>CAYXJI010000219.1:2438-2814 GCA_964465175.1 uncultured Burkholderiaceae bacterium
ACGATCGCGGGAAATTTTAATTTTTTCACCGTCATACCATGAGCTTTCGAATTGACGGAATTCGCGGCGAATGACTTCATCCCTAGTGCGTGTATTACCCGCCAAATTAATACGACGTACATAAACACGTTTACCAGGATCAACGAACACCGTAAATGCGACTTCTTTCTTTTCCTTATCGATCAAGGGATTAGGATTGACGTTGGCAAATGCATAGCCAAAATTCCCCATACGATCAGTAATACGCTTTGTACTATCGGTCAAGCGAGCCGCATTATAGGTATCGCCTTTTTTTAACAATAACAAAGAAGAGAGTTCTTCTTCGCGACCAAAAGTTTCACCTTCAATCTTGACATCGGAAATCGTATATTTGTCA
>CAYXJI010000219.1:2824-6639 GCA_964465175.1 uncultured Burkholderiaceae bacterium
ACCTTCATCAATATTGATGGTGATGTAAATTTGTTTTTTATCGGGCGTAATTGAGATTTGTGTAGAGGAAATCTGCATTTCCAAGTAACCACGATTTTGATAAAACGAGCGTATCGTTTCTATATCGCCTGATAATTTTTGCTTTGAGTATTGATCCGCCTTGGAATACCAACTAAACCAAGTGGGCGTACTCAAGGCCAATAGCTCTTTTAACTCGCCATCGGAGAAAGCTTTATTGCCGATGATATTAATTTGAGCGATTTTCGCGACATCGCCTTCATCTACGGCAAAAGTGACATTCACACGATTACGTTCTATAGGCGTGATGGTTGTCGTGATTTTTGCACCGTACAAACCGCGTGACAAGTATTGCTTCTTCAATTCTTGCTCAGCGCGATCTACTGTCGCTTTATCAAAAATACGGGTTTCACCAACGCCGATGTCTTTTAAAGCCTTGATCAAATTCTTTGGTGCCGGTAAAATCGACGGTCGAGATAGTAGGACGTTCATCCAATAAAACGATCAAAACACCGCCTTCCACTTCAATTTGCACATCTTTAAAAAAACCGGTAGCAAACAAAGCTTTAATCGTCGCCACACTTTTGGCATCATTAAACACTTCACCAACACGCACTGGCAAATAGCTAAAGACCGTGCCAGCTTCGGTTCTCTGCAAACCTTCTACGCGGATGTCTTTAACAGTAAATGGTTCGATCGCGGCCGCTTGACCGGAACACAGAGCTAATGCAGCAAGTGCGAGGAGATGACGAGGGAAAGCTGGCAAAGTAAATTTCTCAAATTGTAATTTCATTGGTGATTTTCAGTCTCAATATTTCTACTTGGTTGCTACTCGTAGGTACAAAATCCAAACCTGTGAATTTGAATTCAAACTTGTGTTTGCGTCAAACTGAGTATTATGACATTAGTCGGACAATATCATTAAAAAAAGCAACAACCATTAAACACAACAATACAGCTAGCCCTCCTCGCTGCGCCATTTCTGCATATTTATCTGGAATTGGCCTTCCAGTTAAAACTTCCAGCGAATAATACAACAAATGCCCGCCATCTAACACAGGTATAGGCAGCAAATTCATTACACCCAGACTAATACTGATCAAGGCGATAAAACTAATATAGCTAATCAAGCCAATTCTCGCGGTTTGTCCAGCGTAATCAGCAATTGTCAGTGGGCCGGTAATATTTTTCCAGGAAACATCGCCAAGTAGCATGTTGCCTAGCATTTTTAAAGTTAAGACGCCAGTCTCCCACGTTTTAGAAGTTGCCTTAGCGATGGCATCGAATCCACCATAGCTAATGGTCGTCATTTGAATCTCGTTTGCAGGACGAACTTGAATGCGTCCGACTGTCTTACCATTTTCGGTTTTGGCCTCTGGTTGAATCTGAACTTCGAATTCCTGATTGCTACCACGCACCAACATCGTTAAAGTTTTTCCAGGTGATGCAGCAATAATCTCCACCAAGGCGAGACCATCGACGATTTTTTGCCCATCAATTTCTAGAATTTTATCCCCAGCCTGCAATCCCGCTTTGGCAGCCGGACCATTTGCCACGACTTCTTGCAAAGTAGCCGCCGGACGATATAAACCAATTCCCAATTTAGCCAAAAAATCAGCTTCAAGCTCAGCAGCGCTGAGCTGACTTGTCGGCAATTTAATCTCTAGATGATCTAAACTAGTCGTACGATCAGGATTTGGACGTTCGAATCCCAGTAGCGTATCTTGCTTACTCAGACTTTTTTGCATTAATTTCCAACGCAGGTCTGACCAAGACTGCACAGCCTCACCATCTACTCGCAAAATATGATCGCCATGACGTAAGCCAGATTGATAGGCAATTGAAGCCTCAGAAGCGACACGAATTTTTGCTACAGGATCGGCAGTGCCTGCCATAAAAACAAAAGAGAACAACACGATGGCGAGTAAAAAATTGGCAATCGGGCCGGCGGCGACGATAGCGATACGCTGCCACACTGATTTGCTAGAAAAATCTTCCTCCAAGTCTGCTTGTGTCATGTCTGACTTAGACAATTCACGTGAATCCAACATCTTCACGTAACCACCGAGAGGAATGGCGGCGACAGTCCACTCCGTCTGACTCTTGCCAAATTTTTTAATAAAGATGGGTTTTCCCATGCCTACAGAAAAACGCAATACACGCACGCCACACCAACGCGCCACCAAGAAATGCCCCAACTCATGAAAAATAATTAAGCTACCAAGCGCGAGGATAAAGGCCAATATTGTTTGTATCATTTGCATATTGATTAGTGCCCTAGCTGGGAAATGGAACTACGCGCAAGCGACCTTGCCTCTTCATCAATCGCAAAAATCGCTTCCAAGTTCGCCACGGAACTTAGAGGCATTTTTGCTAAAACTTTGGAGATGACGGTGTCAATTTGCATAAAACCGAGCGCCGAGTTCAAAAACGCATCGACTGCTACTTCGTTGACCGCATTCAAAATCACTGGCGCTGATTGCCCCGCTCGCAATGCTTCATAGGCCAAACGCAAACAAGGAAAACGTTGGAGATCAGGCTGATAAAAATTGAGCTGCAAAAATTGACTCAAATCCAAGGTCGCCACACCAGACTCAATCCGTTCGGGATAAGCCAATCCATACGCAATCGGCGTGCGCATATCAGGATTACCCAACTGCGCCAACAAAGAACCATCTTGATACGCCACCATTGAGTGCACCAAACTTTGGGGATGAATCAGCACATCAATTTTGTCTGCAGGCGCGCCAAATAACCAATGCGCCTCAATGACTTCCAAGCCCTTATTCATCATACTGGCGCAATCGACCGAAATAATAAGACCCATTACCCAAATCGGAAGGCCGAGAGCATGCTCAGGCGTCACCTCGTGCAAAGAGGCTACATCGCGATTGAGAAATGGGCCACCTGAAGCAGTCAAAATGATTTTAGAAATGCCACTACTCGCCAAATCTCGTTGATAAGTGCTAGGTAAGCATTGGAAAATCGCATTATGTTCGCTGTCAATGGGGAGCAAAACAGCACCGTTTTTTTGCACCGCATCGATGAAGAGCTGCCCCGACATCACGAGCGCCTCTTTATTCGCTAACAATATACGCTTCCCTGCTCGCGCAGCTGCCAAGGAAGCGGGCAAGCCAGCCGCACCCACTATCGCCGCCATCACGACGTCACATTCAGCGGCGCTAGCGACGTCACACAATGCTTGTGCGCCATATAAGACGTTTGTTTTTGGGGAGAGTGAGAGCAAACTATGCGCTAGTTGTGTCGCTAACGCTGCATTCGCCACCACGGCATATGCTGGTTGAAATACGGCGCATTGCTGCGCTAATTTTTCTATTTGGGTATGCGCGGTGAGCGCGAAAACTTGATAACGCTGAGGATGACGCGCAATCACATCTAAAGTCGAAACGCCGATAGATCCTGTTGCGCCTAAAATGCAAATTTGTTGTTTACGCATATTTTTTTGTGTAACGAGCTGTCATGAGTCTGTGAACACTTCCACTCTATTCTTTTCGACTGCGAACAATTACAGACTCCACACCGACACTAGCAACGCTGCCAATGGCAAAACCGGAATCAAGGCATCGATACGATCCAAAACGCCACCGTGGCCCGGTAACAAGTGACTACTATCTTTAAATCCTATCCGACGTTTTAGCAAAGACTCAAACAAGTCGCCGATGACGCTGGCAATAGAGATCAGGCATATGCTCAACACCATGATCAAGCCGCCCTGGCTGACAAAAATGCGGTGTGGCAAAGTGTCATGCAAGGCTGGAACGAAGACACAAAGGATG
>CAYXJI010000220.1:0-6620 GCA_964465175.1 uncultured Burkholderiaceae bacterium
GTGAAGGCGTCATACACTAGTCTCTCTAGCTTAGGCGCGCGGCGCAGCAATTTGGTCGATCAAATTGCTTAAAATATGGTCACTGCTCAAACCATCTAATTCGCTTTCTGGCGATAAGGCGACACGGTGGCGCAACACGGGAAGACAGGCGGTTTTAATATCATCTGGCGTCACAAAATCACGTTGATTGAGTAGTGCAAAGGCGCGTGCAATACGGATTAAAGCGATACTACCGCGCGGCCCCGCACCGACAGCAATACCCGCACAGTCACGGGTGGCGCGGACTATGCGCACGGCGTAGTTCGCCACGGCTTCGTCTACACTAATTTGTGCGACCAGTTGTTGTAGGGCGATGATGGTGTCGGGTTTGATGATGGTGCTGACTTGTTTGACCTCTAAGCCATCGCCGATACGCTTGTGAGTGACCATGTGCAGCATGGCTAATTCTTCTTTTTCACTCGGATAGTCGATGTGGCATTTCATCAAAAAGCGATCGAGTTGCGCTTCAGGGAGTGGATAGGTGCCTTCATTTTCTAAAGGATTTTGCGTGGCGAGTACCATGAATGGTGCATCGAGGCCATGCGATTCGTTTTCTATCGTAACCTGACGTTCTTGCATCACTTCGAGCAAGGCCGACTGGGTTTTGGCAGGCGCACGATTGATTTCATCGGCCAATAAAAGATGGGTGAAAACCGGTCCTTTGCGCACGCTAAAGGTCTGATTTTTAATATCGTAAATGGCGTGTCCCATGACGTCAGCAGGCATTAAATCAGGCGTAAATTGCACTCGCGAAAACTGACCAGAAAACGTTTTGGCTAGCGCTTTTACCAGCAAAGTTTTACCTAAACCTGGCACGCCTTCCAATAAGATATGTCCGCCCGCCAAGCAGCAAGCTAAGACTTGGTCGACCACTTCATGCTGTCCAACCACAGCGCGCCGCACTTCTTCGCGCATACGGCTAACGATGTCGTAGGCTTGTTGCAGTCGTTCTGGTGCAACCCCAGAAAAATTGTTGGTGGCGACAGGCGTAGTCGGGTCAACAGAATTAGGACTTGTGCTCATAATGCGCTCTCAATTGTTGGAGGTGTTGAATCTGGCGGGTAAATAAATGGGGATGATGCGATGCTGCATCTAGCCAGGCGTGCGCTAGCTGCTCATGATCCATGTCACAAACCTGCGCCATTCTGAGTACCTGATCATTCACTGACAGTTTTTGTAACTCAGGTGCGCGTTTTTGTAGTACCAGTTTGGTCGACGCGCGCACGGCACTCAGCAGCAGATCACGGCCGACAGTCGTGCTCCAAGCCCAGCGTCCACTGGCTTCTATGTGTTCCATGAGAGAGCGACGTTCCCAATTGGTCTCCGGTAAGAGTGGACCAAAGCGTCTAACGGCGCGCCAAAATAGCAGCAAGATCGATGCGCCCAATAAGCATAGTGCGAAAGGAAAAGCATTCCATAACAGTTCGTACCAAGTGGGGATTTTGAGTCGTTGTACTATCGTGACTGCCTGATTTTTAGGATTGAGTTTGATTAAAGCGAGTAGTAACTCGGCATGGTCGTAATAGCGTAGTCCTTGTAGCTCAAAAATATTCTCTGATAGCACCGCGATATGGCCTTTTTGAAAGGTATAGACACGCAAGGTATCGGCGTGTTCATCGGTGAACAAAGCTGTGGGGCTACCTGGCTTGGTTTGTAATTTGACGTTGGGTTTGCGTAGCTTGAGTGCGTAGGGGGACTCAGGAATCGTCACTAAAGTACTGTGAAAGTACTTAATGCCAGTGCGTTCATCATAGAATGTGGAAACCCCCAAGTACTCACCAATAGGATCACGTATCAGTGGGGTGGCGACACGCTTCGCGTCCTGTTTGGGGGTGCTTGGATCGGCTAGCTTGTCGTCGGTTTTTTCTACACTTTCTTGCTTTGCTTCCCCAGTGTCTTCTTCAGTGTCTTCGTCTGCATCTTGTGCTTCATCGCTCGCTTCTTGTTCGGCGTCCTGTGACGCGCCTTTGACATTACTCTCAGACTGACTAGGCACTGCTTGTGCAGTACTTGAAAGCTTAGGAAAAGTAATCAAGGTGTTGCCTTCAGCGATCCATGCAAACAGCGCATCAGCTTGTTGTTTGCTCATATAGCCGTCATTGTCGGCTATGATCATGGTGCCTTTGGGAGCGCTCTGAATGAGCTGTTCGGTGAGTATTGGTGCCACTTGCACGAGGTATTGGCGTTTCTCCAATAATCGTGTTGCTGCCACCATAGGATTTTTGCTGAACGCTGTTGATGGATTCTCAATTGCGGTCCAAGTTTTCTCTATCGTTGAGAGCCACCAAGCGATAACGCCAAGCAGCGCCAGACCCAATATGCTCCAAACCAGTTTGACCAAAAACGCTCGCTGGGTTGGCTTAGCGGGCTTCGTGGCCTTGGTCGAATTTTGCGAAGGCAGATTCGAGCTCATGCTGAGGCTCCTTTTTCTGCCGCGTCATGATGCTTCGCTGCACTCATTGCTTTGCTCTTGGCATGAGGAAATTCACGTGTCCAGTCTGCGCAGTGTTGTGCTATGTCAGTCGGAAAACGATGGGCGTAGGCAGCATTTAACCAAATCGTGGTACATGTTTCGACGATGCTGAAACGAGCTACATCGAGCTCATGCAGACTAGTCGCAATCTTTGCCAAGCGCAGGCAATCATTTTCGGTAGCACCTTGGCTGATGTGCAAATTATCGTCATTGACCAAGCGTGATAGCGTGGCGCGATACAAGAGTGCAATCGCAGCACGCTGCTGGCCCGCTGTCCACAGTGCGAGCGCGCTAGCAGCGACATCCTCTGGTAGTGATTCAGGTCGAATATCTAAGCCGCCGACTTCCGTGGCGAAGCGTTTTTTCTCAGGCAAAGTGAAACCAAATAATTGCATGCGATAGCGTATTAAAAGCCAGCCTACAAGAAACACGCCAGCAATAATGGCGATGTATTTCAATGCTAAAGCCAGCGAGCTGAGATCGAGATTGCTTCTTTTCGTGGGGCTTTGATTATCCTTGGGTTTCCATACTTGTTGACACAAGTAAGGGCGTAAATCCTCAGAGCGGTAAATGCTGTCGATATCTTTGCGGATGTCTTCTTGCTGTTTGCCTTGCGCAGCGTCACGATCTAACGGCTGCTTTACCCATTTGGGTTTTTCACATTTTTCCTCTGCGTTTTCATGTGTAATGGCGATTTTATCTCTTGCATAGACATCGCTCTGCGGCCAAAAGCAGGTGGCGAAAGTGACGACAGCGAGCCCTGCCAGAGTTCGCGGATTCACGCTGGCTTTTGCTTGTACGGGTTTTAATTGACGCAGCATTATTTCGATATCCCAAGCTTCGAGACTGGCGCGGCGATTGAGGTACAAAGTAAAACTGCACGCGACGAATACCGGCCCTATGATCCCCGCCGAGATCGCATAAGCGGCAAAGCTGGCAATGAGAACTAACGTTGAGTCCGCACTATTCGCTATTGAGGAAAAGAAGGCGAATGGATTAATGATGCTATCGTCGCTGATAAAGACGCCAATAAATGCAAACATCCCAAATTGCAGTAGACCTTCAAAGTGAGCGCATGCGATGCCAAACCAAGTTGCTGAGCCTATAGTTCTATTGCCTATGATGCGGATGCGATTGCCTGCGACTTTTCCGCGCGCGCCTTCTAGTTGCCAGATCGGCTGATACAGTCCACGACCACCCGAAAATAAGCGCCACCAAACCAGTAGACGAAACCACCCGCCACCGCATTGACTGGGCCAAGCACGTAGCGCTTGTTGCCAACTCACCTGTTCGCCAAATACGCGGCGTGACAACACATAGAGCGGCGCGCGTTCAAGTAAAGGACGTATCCACCATGCAACGAAGAGCCACCATCCGCCGCCAAAAAAACCGAGATAAGGGATAAAAAAAGCCGCCAATCCGCATAGAAAAATAGTCGGTAGCCACAGCATTAACCAAGTGATATAGACCGTACTCGCATTGCTACGCAATAAGGCAAAGCCGAGATCCAAGGCCTGAGCATTGGGTCGCGGGCGTAAATCGATTTGAAGTTGATCGAGTTGCATAATTTAGCGCCTGACTCGACCAGCGAAGATAAGAAATGCGATGACCAATAACCAGCACAGCGCGCCAACCCCATACTTGACCGAGTGCGGTATGACAGGACTAGCGCTCCAAAACGCTTCGAAGAAAGCGGCAATAAAGGTCAAAATGGATGCGCCAACCAAGACAGGAAACATCCTTAAACTGGCAGCATACAAGGCGCGTCGACGACTCAGGCGGCCAGGACTAATCAGGGATAAACCTAAACGCATGCCTGCAACGCCGGATAGCAGCATGCCAATAATCTCAAAGCTGCCATGGGTAATCACGAATGACCAAAAATTATGCCGTGTGGCGGGATCGGCACTGAGGTAACTTGCCACCACGCCCATGCTTAAGCCGTTGGCAGCCATAATGAATAGTGCAGGAATACCGCCAAACACACCAGCACCAAAGGTGCGGAAATCAATAGAAATATTATTCCAAATATACATGCCAAACATGGCGAAATCACCTTCTGCGCCACGCCCGGTATCGATTGCTCCCGAGGTGTACATTTGCCGCATTTTTTCCAGTTTTTCTGGAGACATGAAGCTATAGGCCATCTCAGCTTGAAACCAGACCAATAAGCCGACCACCAAGCCTACGCCCCAAAATGCCACATTGACAAACAAAAGTAAGCGCCATTCTTCACGCACTCTTTGTGGAAATTCATTCATCAACCAACGATGCAAAGTCATAGGACGCTCTATCATCGTGCCGTACAGCAGTTGGTGGCAATCGCCCACCATTTTTTGCAAATAATCGGTGAGCGAGGGGGAATAACCGCGTTGTAATGCTAAGGCGAGGTTTTGGCATAGACGGCGATATAAGGCCGGAAATTCTATGAATTCCGCCGGTGACCGCGCACTCTTTTTCTTGTTTTTTTCATCGAGTAGGGCATTTATTTGCGCCCAGAGTGCTTCATTTTGAATTTCGAATTGCTTTTGTTTCATCAGCTCATTCCTGCCACTTCAGCACGCAAGCACGCAAGCGGGCCAAAGAGGCTTCGCCGGTTTGACCTGTAATCGCTTGCGCCAAGTTGGCTAATTCCAGCATGCGTGCTGGTGGTATGCTTTTTTCGCGTTCAAACATCGCGATCAATGTTCGTTGTTGTTCGGGTGTGAGGGCATAAGGCAAGGCCCAAGTTGCAGTTTCGCTGCTTGGCTTGGTTTGCAAGGTCGGGCGCAGCACGACAGGATCGCGATAGACCACTTGCGTGCCCGCGACAATGTCACCAAGGCGGCGAAATTGGGTATCAAAGAGCATGCACAGCAAGCCGGTAAAGTAAAAAAAAGGGAGGAAGTCGCCCACCAATAAGAGATTACGCAAAACCGATTCGCGCCATCCAACTGGTAGACCATCGGCTCGCAATACTTGCAAACCGAGCAAGCGTTTTCCTAGCGTGCGTCCATCCCAATACACTTCACAAAGGATGGCGTAACCCCAATATAAAACGAAGGCGGATATCAGTATGATCCCTTTGCCTACGTCGAATTGGTTAAATAAGGCAGATATTAATGAGATCGCAACCAAGTAAAGCATGAAATCCACAGCCCAAGCCCAAGCGCGTGGAGCCGGGCCAGCGGGTGTCAGCAATAGACGCACGCCTTCAGGCGTAATGAGAGACAAACGTCCATTTAACATGGGGATCTTTTTGTGGGTATTGACATCGGGTGCTTATTTTTTGCTGGAAATGAGGCTTGTTGTGATGTTTGCTGGTGAATTTTTGCTCTAAATTTAGCTTATTGGCAAGATGTTGATTGTAGCAAGAAAATGATGTTTTGGTGGGCATCAAATCAAAAAATCAAAACCCTTTAACGGCGAGGGAATTTACAGCTTTTAGAAGGCATTTGGCATAATACAAGCCCAAATAATGAGAAAAATCGTGAATCCATCCTGTGATTTGGTAAAATGCGCGATTAATTTAGAAATTTCATCGTCACTGCCGCATTGTTGTTTTTGATGCAATCGCCGCGCGATCGTGAAATCCAGCCTCGAATTTATTTCTTCTCATCTGAATTGGTCCCGCTATGCAATTTAATCGTCTGAGCGATCTTATCGCTGCTAATAAACTCCAAGCTCAACGTGTCTTTATTCGTGCCGATTTGAATGTTCCGCAAGATGACGCTGGCAATATCACCGAAGACACGCGTATCCGCGCCTCGGTGCCAGCGATTCAACAAGCTTTAAAAGCAGGCGCTGCCGTGATGGTCACATCCCATTTAGGCCGTCCTACTGAAGGTGAATTTAAGCCGGAAGACTCATTGGCACCAGTTGCTAAGCGTTTATCTGAACTCTTGGGCGTGACCGTTGAACTCAAACAAAACTGGGTTGATGGCGTCGAAGTTGCTGCCGGTCAGGTGGTGTTGTTGGAAAACTGCCGTGTGAACAAAGGCGAGAAAAAGAACGACGAGGCACTCGCGAAGAAAATGGCAGCGCTCTGCGACGTGTACGCCAACGACGCTTTCGGCACGGCACACAGAGCCGAGGCGACAACCGAGGGCATCGCGCGCTTCGCGCCTGT
>CAYXJI010000221.1:0-1470 GCA_964465175.1 uncultured Burkholderiaceae bacterium
AAATGAATTTGCAGAGGATCACATCCCGGGTGCAATCAATTGCCCGGTGCTAGATGATCAGGAAAGAATCAAGGTCGGCACTTTATATAAACAAGTGAGTCCATTCGAAGCAAAAAAACTCGGTGCAGCCTTAGTCGCAAAAAATATTGCTCAGCATATTGAGCAGCACTTTTTTGATAAACCTAAAGAATGGCAGCCCCTCATTTATTGCTGGCGTGGTGGCAATCGCAGTGGGTCTATGACCCATATCTTGTCCAAAATTGGTTGGCACGCCAAGCAACTCGACGGTGGCTACAAAGGTTTCAGGCGCTATGTCAATCAAAGCCTGCCTGCATTGGCGGCACTCGCCCATTGGCGGGTTCTGTGCGGTACGACAGGGAGCGGCAAAAGCAAACTGCTGCAGCTTCTAAAGGCGCAAGGCGAACAAGTCATCGATCTGGAACACATCGCGCAACACCGAGGCTCAGTGTTGGGCAAACTGCCATCCAATAAGCAGCCGTCACAAAAATATTTCGAAACACACATTTGGCAAGCCCTATCGAGCTTTGATCTTAGCAAAGTAATTTACATCGAAGCCGAGAGTAAAAAAATCGGCGATTTGAGAGTACCGGATGCCATGATGGAGCAAATGCGTCAAGCAACTTGTATTCATTTAGAATTGCCACTAGCTCAGAGAATCCAATTCTTGATCGATGACTATCCGCATTTTATAAAAGATCACACGCTGCTGGGCGAGCAACTGCGCTGTCTCACTAGCATACACGGCAAAGCCCAGATTCAGTCCTGGGAATATCTCGCACAGCAAAATCGACTATCAGAGCTAATCGAAGATTTACTCGCAAAACATTATGATCCCGCTTACCAACGCAGTATAGAAAAAAACTTCAAACTCGCGAGCACAGCAAAGCAATACCAACTAGACGATGCGAGTAATCGTAGCTTTCACGAACTGGCACGCCAAATTCGAAGCGAGGGGTCTACTGGTCAAGCTTAAGCAACTTAAACAAGCTAAGCAGCCTATGCATCTTTATCGTCAATAATGCGCCGCCCAGGCTCGTCAAGATCTTCAAATTGTTTATGGTGTAGTGCCCACCAAAACACCGCCCCAATTCCAAAAACCAATACGAGGCTGAGTGGTACAAGCAAATAAAGTATCTCCATATTTTTAATTTCTCATAATACGCAAATGTAAACGGCTGATCAGTGCTTGTCAGCACACACCAGACAAGTGGCACCGCCCAAGCCTCGCATGCACTTTAAACGGCTAAATGCAGATCATAATCCGGCGGCTTCATTGGCAATATGCGCAGCCCGTTGACGACCACCAATAATGAACTCAAGGACATGCCTAGGGCGGCATGCCATGGTTCCAGGTAGCCAAGCACGGCAGCCGGCACAGCAATCAGATTATAAAGCAGTGACCAAGCCAAATTTTGCCGGATTAATCGATAGGCTTGATTCGCAAGCGTC
>CAYXJI010000221.1:1480-6609 GCA_964465175.1 uncultured Burkholderiaceae bacterium
ACAGAGGTCACTGAGGCGATTTGACATCAACAGACAATCACTACGCGTTTGTGAAATAGGAGCACCTTGCCCCATCGCGACGGAAACATTCGCCAAGGATAAAGCTGGGCCATCGTTCATGCCATCACCGACCATCGCCACCACCGCATGTTGCGCTTGTAAATCAAGAATAAATTGATGTTTTTGCGCGGGACTTAGTCCGCCATGATAATCCAAGATCTGGCATTGCTTTGCAATATCGGCGACCACATCGTCACGATCACCAGACAACAGAATAACTTTTTTACCCAGCTTTTGGAGTGCATCAACTGCACTCGCCGCTTCATCACGCAATGTATCTTCCAGCACAAAATAAACCAACACCTGCTGCTCATCGCCAAACACGGTGACCGTCTTGTTTCGATACGCTTCGGGAATGTGCCAATCACTGCCATTCAATGCTGTCACATAGCTGAGTCGCCCCAATCGGTAAACTTTGCCATCTAGTTGGATTTCTACGCCCGCGCCAGCAAGCTCAGCTTGCTGAACTTGCTGAGCTTGCGCCATATCAAAAGATCTCAATCGGCTCGCCTCTGTTGAAATTTGAGTATCCATCAGATATTCTGCGATCGCCTTAGCGGCGGGATGTAGCGATGACTGTGCCATCGTGCTTACGATGGCTTGATGCGCAAAGTCTTGTTCTGGGGTGTCGGCATTTAAAAACACTGCCTTCAAAATTCTCAATTTGCCGAAGGTGAGCGTGCCCGTTTTATCAAAAATAATATGTGTGACATTGGCCAGATTTTCAATGGCACTGCCGCGCGTCACTAACATCCCAAATTTTGCTAGTTGACCGATGGCCGCGGACATCACACCAGGCGTCGCCAAAGACAAAGCACATGGGCAGGTAACCACAATCACACTCACCGCGATCCAAAGGGCGCGACTAGGATCAACATAAGACCAAACAATCCCAGCCACCAAAGCGACCATTAATATAACGGCCAAAAACCGACTCGCATGCTGATCGGCAAGCTGCACTAAACGCGGCTTTTCCATACTGGCGGACTCCATCATCGCGATTAATGCCGCTAATTGCGTTTGACTGCCCACTTGTTCGGCTTGCACAACCAAGGCGCTATGCAGATTAACCGAGCCAGCGATGACTTTACTGCCTATCGCTTTATTCAAAGGATGCGCTTCTCCCGTCATCAAGGCTTCATCACATGCACTACTGCCCTCCACAACGACACCATCGCAAGGAAGTTGCTCGCCTGGCGGCACCAACAAATAGTCGCCCGCAATAATTTCATCAGCGCGACAAGCCTGCAAGCTAGCACGCGATGGATATGCCAAAATTTTTTGTGCCAACACCGGATGAATTTGGGTTAAAACCGACAGGGCTGCGGAGGTTTTTCGCTTAACGTTTTCTTCAATAAAGCGCGCGCCGAGCAATAAAAAAACAAACATAATGGCCGAATCAAAATAGACAGCACCGCCAGAAAAAGTCGACCAACAACTAGCAATAAAGGTCAACAAAATACCCAGCGCAACTGGCACATCCATACCGATGTGACGATGCTTTATATCGCGCCAAGCCCCCTTAAAAAAAGGCACCGCAGAAAAAGCGATGACGGGCAAAGTAATAATGAGGCTGGCGATTTTTAATAAACGATCTAGGTCGGGTGTGAGATCGCCGTCTAGCGATGGAACTGGCACTAAGTAGGCGGGAAAGGCGTACATCATGACTTGCATCATGGCGAAACCAGCGACAAACAAGCGCCACAAAGCGAGTTTCTTCTCTTTCGCTTGAAACTCACTTAAAGACTGATTGGCTGGAAAAGCGGCGTAACCAAGATCCACAATCGCTTGCAATATCTTTTTCAAGCTGATTTTTGATTCAAACCAGCTTAACTGTGCTTTTTGAGAAATAGGATTAATGCGAAAAGTATCGACACCTTGAAGTTGCGACACACGAAACTCAATCAACTGTATGCAAGCAGCACAACGGATACCGCCAACGCTTAACAATTCGGTTTGCAGTTGATCCGCATCGGCAGGCAACTCAGGCAACACCGGCAAGGGTGAGGCAACGGTAGTTTGACTCATGCGGCGTCTTTACCTTCTTCACTCAAATGCTTAGAGCGCAAATAATCCTCCACTAAATTATTCTTCTCGATCGCATTCAATACCGCGAGACAACCATGACAGCACACCGGATACTGCTGCTGTTGAAAACGCGCCATCAGTGCAGATTCTTTGCGCATGCTCTCGCCACAGTGAAAGCACAGACATTTCTCGCGCTTAAAAAAACGCGAAAAATGCAGGTCACAAAATTGGGACAATGCTAGATGCATGAATGGTCTGGATTCAGGATTAGAACGTTAAGATGGATGATAGCGGACATCTGAATAGTTTTCTTGATTTCACGCAAGAAAATTTCAGAAAACACAAAGCTGAGATGAAAAAGAAGATAAGAACTGAAAAAGGAAAAACGATGGCCGAAACCATCGTTTTTATCACGTTGAGGCTTATTAGAAGCCTCTAAATCGAGGCGTGTTCACTCGATGCTTGATCGTATTAAAAGGACTTTCTACTTCACACATAACCGGTAAAGAACTAACACCGGAGCTCAAATTCCATTCGTCTGAAATACAAGAATATTTATGTATATTGACCTCCTCTTTTGAACCAGTTACGACCCTAATATAGGCTAGTCCTCAGCGCTTGCAAAGAAAATTTTAACTATCTAAACGATTTTGAAGATTAAAAAAATTAAAATTATCAGATCAGCTAGGAGCCGCATCATTAGTAATTGGTGCTGCTAAGTAATCATCTGGTTGCCAAAAAATTTTACCCTCCACTTCGCTCACAGACATTTTTCGCAGTCGACCACCGCGACATGGGCCGCCAGTACAATGCCCGGTTTCTGGCACATAAATCGCACCATGCGTCGCGCACATAATATACAAGCCACTGCCTTCAAAAAATTCACCGGGCGTCCAATCCAATTCAACTGGAACATGTGCGCAACGATTCAAGTAAGCGTGAGCAGTGCCATCGTAACGCACTACAAATCCGGTCGCTTCATCGGCGCCAGCCCTCAATGGAAAACGTACCCCTTTTCCACCCTCTTCCAATTCGTCTGAATTACATATAAAAATATCAGCCATCACTACCTCAAGCATTGTCGGTGAGCCATTGATGTAGCTCGAAAACATTTTTTGCAGAATATAAGGGTGCCAGACTCGCAAGCGCCAGAGCATCATGGGCGCCATACTCAACCGCTACCGAAGCAGCCCCCGCATTAGCTGCCATCAACAAGTCGTGCGTCGTATCGCCTACCATCAAGGTACGTTGCATGTCTTGCCCCAGCTCACGGGTCAACTCTTGCAGCATAGCCGGATGCGGCTTAGAAAAAGTTTCATCGGCACAGCGAGTTGCGTCAAACATCGCGAGAACATTGGCAGAATTCATTGCCCGATTTAAACCTACGCGCCCTTTACCTGTCGCCACCGCCAAGAAATACCCTTGCTGCGCCAGATCGGTGAGCATCTCGCGCACACCAGGAAACAAAGGTAGTTCGTGATCACGCAGCAAATAATGAAAGCGGTAGCGCTCCGCCATCTTAGGATAATATTTGGGATCGACATTGGGCATGACGGCTTGCATGGCATCAGCCAAGGACAGGCCTATCACATGCGCCGCAGCATTTGCATCCGGGATAGGCAGGGAAAGATCTTTGGCCGCAGCTTGAATGCACTTCACGATGGTGGCAGTGCTATCCATCAGCGTGCCATCCCAATCAAACACAATAAAATCAAATAATTTTTTTGCCATATTTCCTTAATTGTTCTTAAGTTACAAGATCGCGCTTTTTCAAACTTTTGGTTTGAGATCAGCGCAGATTCTGCAAAAATTTTTCACATTCTTTTGGCAAGGGCGCATTCAAAGTCATTTGTTTACCGCTTTCTGGATGGGTAAACGTGATTTGATGCGCGTGCAGAAACATCCGTTTTAAAGCGCCTCGGTGCTCGGTTGCTTTTAACAAGGCCCGATTCAAGGCAAAATCGCCATATTTATCATCACCAGCAATCGCAAAACCGCTCGATGACAAATGGACACGAATCTGATGGGTGCGACCGGTTTTAAGTTCCGCTTCTAACAAGGCGAAGTCGGTGTATTTTTTCTTCAAAGTAAAAACTGTATGTGACTCCATGCCATCCGCTTGTACCCGCACGCGACGCTCGCCGTCGGCGGTCGTATATTTATGCAAAGGCAGTTTAATGTGTTGGCGCTGATTTTTCCAATCACCCGCCACCAAGGTCAGATAGCGCTTATCGGTGTCGCCATCCCGCATTTGCTCATGCAGATTGACTAAAGCGGAGCGTTTCTTCGCCAACAAGAGTAAGCCGGAGGTTTCTCTATCCAATCGATGGACTAACTCCAGAAACTTAGCATCGGGACGGGAAGCGCGTAATTGCTCAATCACGCCAAAACTCACCCCAGAGCCGCCATGCACTGCGACACCCGCAGGCTTGTCTATAATCAACAGATGACTATCTTCGAACACTATCGCAAATTCCGATGCTGGCACATGGCTAGTCTCTTTTTCAGCGATGCGGGTCGGCGGAACCCGTACTACGTCACCCTCTTTTAAACGATACAACTGATCGATGCGCCCCTTATTCACGCGCACTTCACCAGATCGTAAAATGCGATAGACATGACTTTTTGGCACCCCCTTACAAATACGCAACAAAAAGTTGTCGATGCGCTGTCCGGCATCTTCTTCCGTAATGGTAATGAGTTGCACCTGTGCAAAATTTTGCGAGGCAGTCTGCGCTTCACCATTTTTGGATGGTTTTTGAGGTATTCCACCCATATTTATCGCTAAGTCCTTCATTTTGAATATATAATCCCTGAAGCTTGAGCATACTCTGCTTCAGCATGTGTAAGAAAGACGACTATTCTACACAGGGGCGTGTCTATCGGCCTCGCCATTTTGCAAATTCGATAGAAAAGATGTGTATGCACATCGTTTTTTGCAGGTCAAGGTTGCAACCAATTGTGGCAATCGGACTCATGCAAAGCGATTTGGATCAGAAAGTTTGAAATTTAAGGATAAGTCTGGCAAGAGATGCGAATTG
>CAYXJI010000222.1:0-6605 GCA_964465175.1 uncultured Burkholderiaceae bacterium
AACCTATTCCCTCTGTGACTACACCAGAGTTGTTTAAATTGCCGACGCCGGTGCTGCCCGCACCCATTCCAAAAGCCAGTGTGCCACTTCCTAAAGGCATTCAATTAATGGCGCCGATTGCCAAAGTGGAGCCGGTTGCAATTAAAAAAAATACCAAGCCCGTAAAGGCAAAAATACCGAGCAGTACGCCGCCGCAAATTAAACGCGTATTACCGCCTGCCGAGTCGCCTACCCGCATCATCGCGCAAGATCAAGTGAAGAACGATGATTTTGTTGTGCCGCTCACCAGTGAAGAAGAATTGCAGCGTCGCGCCGAAGACAAAAAAGAGAATAAGCAAAAATCGGAAGCGATTCCAGAAGACGCCATCATCGATAAAAATGCGGACGCAGAATTGCTAGTCGAGCAAAAGCGCCAGGACGATTTGAAGAAATTGGAACAAGAAAAACTATTGGCGGAACAAAAACACGAAGCTGATCTTCAACAGAAAAAAATGGCACAAGAAGCAAAAGAAAAATTGCGCCAGCAAGAAGAGCAGCTTGCACAACAAGTTGCGCAGCAAAAAGCCATGCAAGAAAAAATGGCGCAAGAAAAATTAGCGCAAGAAAGCCTGCAACGTGAGCGCGAGCGAGCGATTGAAGAGATGTTACGTGAAACGAAGCGTCAGGAATTATTGACGCAAGAAACCTTAAAACAAGAAGAGCAAAGACGACAAGCCGAACAAAAACGCCTGCGTCAATTGGCGCAGGAACAAGAGCTGCAAAAACAAGAAGCCTTAGCGCAGGCGCAATTGCGCCAAAAGCAGCAAGAAGAACAAGCTGAGAGAAAGCGTGCTTTAGAAATTGCTGAACGCAAGAAAGCCGAAGAGCTAGAGGCACAAAAACTAGCCGTGCAGATCGAGCAAAAGCGGCAAGAGCAGGTTCTTGCTGAGCAAAAAGTCTTAGAGCAAAAACTGGCAGAGCAGCGGGCCAATGAACAAAAGATCGCCCAGCAAAAATTAGCGGATCAAAAATTAGTTGAACAAAAATTAGCTGAACAAAAATTAGCCGAACAAAAATTAGCCGAGCAGAAGGCCATAGTCGAAGCGACCTCACGTGCTAATGCAGAACGTGAGGCGGCTGCAGCCAGTGCCGCTAATGCAGCCAATGCAGCACGTTTGGCGGCGGCGAAAGGCAGTAGCGATAGCACGGGACAGGGTAAGGGCGGCACCAACAATGCTGCAGGAAACGCCAAGCTTCCATCGGGCTTAGCGCAGGGTGATCTTGCGAGTCGTTTGCGCGAACAAGCGCGTAGTGGTGATATGTTTAAATCGGCTCCGGGAACACTCTCTAGCGGCAAATTACCAGATGATAACCGTGCGCGCCGCCGCAGTTTCCTTGGTGCATACGACAAAGAAGTGCCTTTGCGTATGTATGTCGATAGCTTGAAGCAAAAGATGGAACGTAACGGTAATTTGATTTATGAAAAGCGTTCCCTCAGCGATGTTGAGCACAATGTTTTGATCAATATGGTGATACGCAGCGATGGCACGATAGAAGAGGTGACCATCATGCGCACCAGCGGTAATCGTGCCATCGATGAAAAGGCTCGCAACATCATCATGGCAAATGCCCCGTTTTCTGTTTTCCCTCCTACGCTGGCGGCGAAGTATGATGTGATAGAAATTCAACGAGTATGGAGTTTTGGAGATCGCCTGCGTATTTTGGAAGATCTGCCGCCTTCGTTTTGATCTTGATCTTGAACCTGGCTTAAGCGAGAAAATATGCGTATTTTAATGACCGGCGGCACCGGCTTAATCGGCCGTCGCCTTTGTGCCGCTTTGACCGCACGCGGTGATCAGCTCACCGTATTGAGTCGTCGTCCACAGCAGGTCGCCGCTTTGTGTGGCACCTCGGTAAAATCGATACAGAACCTTGATGAATACACCCCAGACACAGAATTTGACGCAGTGATTAATCTGGCAGGCGAGCCTATTGTTGATGCCCGATGGACAGCCCGACGCAAACAAATTTTGCTCGATAGCCGAGTCGCATTGACCACCACTTTAGTACAAAAAATCAGTCAGGCAAAACACCGACCTCAAGTTCTGCTGAGTGGTTCGGCGATTGGTTATTACGGTATGCATGAGGAACAAAGGCTCACTGAGGATGACGCTTCAGGTCATGATTTTTCTGCGCAATTATGTGCCGCTTGGGAGCAGGCCGCATTAGTGGTGCAAGATGCAGGCGTACGTGTGGTTTTGCTACGCACGGGTTTGGTCATGGATGAAGATGGTGGGCTTTTGAAAAAAATGCGCTTGCCATTTCAACTTGCCTTAGGTAGTCGTTTGGGACATGGTCGGCAATGGATGAGTTGGATTCATCGACAAGATTATTTGCGTGCTGTTTTGACTTTGCTTGACGATCAAACCGCGACAGGTGCGTTTAATTTAACTGCGCCACAAGCGGTGACGAATGCGCAATTTACTCAGACCTTGGCTAGCGCTTTACGTCGCCCCGCGCTCTTTTTTGCGCCAGCGCTTATGTTGAGAGTGGCGCTCGGAGAGCGTGCTGATTTACTTTTATCGGGACAAAAAGTGGTTCCACACGCTTTGTCGGCGCGCGGTTTTAAGTTTGAATTCGGAGACTTAGCCTGCGCTTTGCGAGACTTACTCAAGTCCTGATGTGTGTTTGATGGAGCGATCTAAACGGCTAATTTGTCCACGATGCCAGCGTGCTAGCAGAGCATGCATTTGCGCTTGTGTCAGTCAGGTGGAAAGTCAAACCGAGGTTTTGATTTTGCAACATCCGGCGGAAAAACATCATGTCAAAGGCAGTGCCCGTCTGCTGCATCTGTGCCTGGCCAATAGCGCGATCATGGTGGCTGAGGTATTTGACGAGATAAGTCTCGCGTTAGCATTGACGCGAGACGCCAAGCAAAGTGTCTTGTTGTATCCAGACGCGATCGGTTTGCCCACGGCACCCGAGTTTGTGATGCAAGCAAATTCGGCAGTGCGCTTAGTCATCCTTGATGCAAGCTGGCGTCACAGCCGCCAAATGCTACTTAAAAATCCCTTGCTACAAAACCTGCCACGTTACGCCTTGCGAGCGGTGCCGGCCTCACGCTATCAAATTCGGCAGGCGCATGGCGCCGACCAGTTATCCACCTTAGAAGCTTGTACTTATGCATTGATGCAGTTGGAAGCAGAGTCGACAAAATTTGCAGCCTTATTACACGCCTTTGACGCATTTAATGAGATGCAGATTCAGTTTGGTGTGAATAACTTGCTGCGACCATGAGTCATTACATCATTACATTAATCATTGCATTACCAATGCCGATCAAGGCAGAGCCCGCCAATAATCCTGCCGCGACCGCTTGCATGCCATCGACCCAGATTTTATAGCCGTGACTATCTTTTGGCTTGTTCTTATGTTTTTTGTCCATCAACCAAAACACAAACGCGCCTATCCACATGGCGAGCACTGCTTCCGGTGGCAGCACCACGCCTAAGCCAATCGAGATCGCAGATATAGGGAATTTCCCTTTGCTGATGATGGTCGCGAGTTCAAATAGGACGGCTGCGATCGCTGCGATCACGATGGAGATAATCGCGCTGTGTGACAGATTATTGAAGCCATGACCTATCAGTTCCGCCACGCCTTTCCATTGCATCGCGGCAGGGAAGGCGAATTGATCTGTCACGATCGTGGCTGTATTGCGCACGCCATTGGCGTCGGGCGGTAAGAACAATAAAAAGTACACAGGTATGCAAGCCAGCGTGCCAGAAAAAATGCCAATTAAATGGCCCAACACTTGATGCCGTGGTTTGCCACCCAGCATATAGCCTGGCTTAATATCCGATAGCAGGCTGGCAGCGCTGGAGGCGACTTCGGCCGACATGCCAGCGGGAATGAGATTGGTGGCAGGATTGCTGCGGTCCAATGCGCCCATAGAAAACTGCGTGATCTTGGATAAACCACTGGTCGGTATCCAAGAAGTTAAGGCCATAGAATTAATGCAAATCACTGTCAGCAAATACACTAACGCTAAGGAGATAAAGTCAAATAACCAGGGCACACCAAAGAAAGTATGCGTTGCCCAGACACCCAATAAACTAAAGATGGGAACGCCAATATAGGAAATCCATAAGGGTACTTCGATATGCGCGAGTACGTCTTGGTTCTGCCCAGCATCAGCTTCTTTTTTGAACAGGCGGGATAGACCCTTAAAGATTTCTGGCTTGGCGAATAAGCTCAACAAAGCCGCCACCACCATGATCACGATCCCCCACCACAATGACCATTGATTCAAAATTTCTATGCGTGACAGCGGCACTAATTTACCGTCGAGTCCCATGCGCGGAGCGATGTCGCCACGACTAATCATGATGGGGCCGAGGATGGCAAAATTCAGTACCGTGCCGATCAGGCAACTGGTCGCAACCCTTATGCCCATCAAGGCACCAACGCCAAGCATGGCGGCGTCCAAGGTAAATCGTAAACCCAAAGTTCGAAAATCGACACTCAGAATTTTGGGTATCCATAATTCATATTTCACCGCTGCCAAATAATAGTAAGTATCCAGCCTTTCTTTTAAATACCAAGGTTCACTCAAGCCTGCCCACTGATCCAGTCGCAAGAGTTTAAATTGCAGTAGCTTCATCCAGCCATCGCTCAAAATCATTTGTAAAGCCGCAGTCCAGAGTCCGACTTTGGCCAGTAATTTTGCTTTAAAAATCCCATTGCCTGCATCGCCGTTATACAAAGTATCGAGCACCACGCCGCAGGCATTGCCTTCTGGGAAAGGGAGTTGATCTTCATTAATAAAACGACGTTTAAGCGGGAAGGCCAGTAACACGCCGAGGATGGCGATGATGACCATCCAAATCAGCATTTGCCACCAACTCGGAATAATCTTGGTGATCATCATATAGGCCGGCAGACAGGCTACCAGAGGCATGGTCATATAACCTGCCGAAGTCGCGATGGATTGTGTACAGTTGTTTTCTAGGATGGTGAAGTCTTTGGAAAGACCCGCGCTCTCCAGTGCTTTGAAAATACCAAATGCCAGAATCACCGAGATCAGATTGACGCCAATCGAAATACCTGTCTTGGCACCGATATACATCGCGGTAGCAGATAAGATGCCACCCAGTAAAAAACCCGATAAGCCCGAGCGCCAGCTCAATTGCGCCATATCTCCGCGATATACCTTCTCCAACCACCACTGATCTTTTTGATGGCGGGTCCAAGTTTGAACCTGTGTCTCGTTCAGCTGTTGAATTGCCAAGATAATCTCCAGATTTTTTATTGTGCGGGAAGTATCTAGGGCAGTTGTGGTGTTGTCAAGATGAGTGGGTTATTATGCAGCTCACTTTTTAGTATTAAAAAATATTGACACAAATGATAAAAGCAACTTCAGTAAGTTCCTTTCGCTCGAGGCGTTTGATTCTTTGGTGTCTGATCGTATTGTGCCATTGCTTGATCATCGTTTTTTTGAGTCGGTCAAACCTGGGGACGAATACTAAGTTTTTGGCCTCGTAATGACTATCGTACCGATCAATCGCTTACCACCACCTGATCCGCTGCCGCTCACCAAGCCTGCTACTTCGAACAAGAAAGCGCGCAAACCGCCAGAGTTGCAAACCTCACTCAATAAGTCCACTAAGACGGTCGATACCAAAGTCAGCGAACAGGTTTCGGTGGAAAAAGGAAGTAAAAACGAATTAGCAAGCGCGTCATTAACTAGTTCTGATTCAAATAAAGACTTGACGAGCCTTGGTAGTATCGCGAATCGCTACCAATTGCAGGTGCCCAAATCCGTCACCGAAGAGACACTCACACCCGCTCAGCAGGCAGCGCAAGACGTGCGTTCGAATTCTACCAAATTAACGAAGAGTGAAAAATTTTCGGTAGCGATGGGGACGCTCGATTGTGTATTCCAAGCACGTCTTGCTGATGGCAAAGTTGTACGCGAACCAGGCAAGTGGGTCATCGTAACCGCACGTTCTAATGTTACTAAGTTGGCGCTGGCGACATCACGCTACTGTGTCAGATTACATCAGGCTGAAGATGAAAATGGAAATGACTTGACGGCGATCAGCGCCGGTATTAAAGGCAAGTTCTAGCTGCTGCTTAGTTCGGGTTTGTCGATCGATTCGTTGATTAAAACTCGCTGCACATCTCAATAAAAAAGCCCCGTTACCGAAGTAACGAGGCTTTCTAGAACAAAGAACGTCGAACGCGAGGTTCTGGTTCGGCAATTACATCATGCCGCCCATACCACCCATGCCGCCCATGCCACCCATATCGTGACCACCAGCAGCTGGTTTGTCTTCTGGTAATTCAGCAACCAATGCGTCAGTTGTCAAAATTAAGCCAGCAACAGATGCTGCGTTTTGCAATGCAGAGCGTGTTACTTTAGCTGGGTCGAGAATACCCATTTCGATCATGTCGCCATAAGTGTCGTTTGCTGCATTGAAGCCGTAGTTGCCAGTGCCGTTCACAACAGCATTGATAACAACACTTGCTTCGCCACCAGCATTGGCAACGATTTCACGCAAAGGTGCTTCGATTGCTTTCAAGACTAATTTGATACCTGCGTCTTGATCTGGGTTGTCGCCTTT
>CAYXJI010000223.1:0-6587 GCA_964465175.1 uncultured Burkholderiaceae bacterium
AATTCACCTTTAGGGGTGCCAAACTGGATGCCGGATCAAGTCCGGCATGACGGTACAGTTTGGCACTTTCGAAAGGCTCACAAACAGTGTTTTAAATTTATTTAACGAAAGAATACGATGAGTGCAAACCAAGCTTTTCTTCCTTTTACTAAACCGACGATAGACGAGGAAACGATCAGCGCAGTCGCTGACGTGCTGCGCTCCGGTTGGCTCACCAGTGGTCCGAATGTGAAAGCATTGGAAGCGCAATTGTCCACTTATTTTGGCGGACGCCCTGTTCGCACGTTTAATTCCGGTACTTGTACCATGGAGATCGCTCTGCGTATCGCGGGTATAGGTGCAGGCGATGAAGTGATTACCACGCCTAATTCTTGGGTAGCGACGGCCAATGTGATCATAGAAGTTGGCGCGACGCCGGTGTTTGTCGATATTGATCCAAAGACGCACAATATTGATTTGAATAAAGTCGAAGCAGCGATTACGCCGCGTACTAAGGGTATTATCCCGGTGCATATGTGCGGTTTGCCTTGCGATATGGATCAACTCTATGCCATCGCAAAAAAGCATCATCTGCGCGTGGTGGAAGATGCGGCGCAAGCCATTGGTTCAACGTGGAACGGTCAGCGCATCGGTGCGTTTGGGGATTTTGCCTCTTTTAGTTTTCAGGTGAATAAAAACGTCATGACGGCTGAGGGTGGATGCTTGGTCTTGAATAACGAAGACGAAGCCAAACTCGCTGAGAAATATCGTTTACAAGGCGTCTCGCGCTCGGGCCTCGATGGCATCGATGTCGATGTCTTGGGCGGGAAATACAATATGACTGACATTTCGGCAGTCATCGGATTGGGGCAAATGAAACGATTGGACGAATTTAACGCCAAACGTAAAGCCCTCGCGCATCACTACTTCACGACATTTGGTGCGGACTTTGAAGCATCGACAGGCGCAGAATTGCCGGTCGCTGATTTCACCAATTCAAATTGGCATATGTTTCATATCGTCTTGCCAGAACGCGTCAATCGCGCCGAATTTATGCAAAAGATGTTAGATCTTGGCATAGGACTTGGTTATCACTACCGCGCGATTCACTTATTCGCTTTATACCGTGAACGCGGCTTTACCGATGGCATGTTCCCGATTGCAGAGCGTGTTGGCAAGCAAATTGTGACCCTGCCACTTTTCCCAACGATGACTGAAAATGATGTTGAACGGGTGGTGTCTGCGGTAAAATCCTGCCTACCATAATTTCTTAGCAGAAAAACCTATGCATCCTGAACTTTCCGTCGTCATTCCTGTATATAACGAAGAAGCTGGTCTCGCGAATCTTTACGAGCGCCTGTATCCAGCTTTAGATAAGTTGGCTGAACGTGGTGTCACGTACGAAATCGTTTTTGTCAATGACGGTAGTCGCGACCACTCCGCAGAAATCTTAGCGGATCAGTTTCGCTTGCGCCCCGATGTGACGCGCGTGGTTTTATTCAATGGCAATTATGGGCAGCACATGGCGATTTTGGCCGGTTTCCAAGCGACTCGTGGTGATATCGTCGTCACTCTGGATGCCGATTTGCAAAACCCACCAGAAGAAATCGGTGCATTGGTCGACAAAATGCGCGAAGGTTATGATTATGTCGGTTCTATCCGTCGCAAACGTCAGGATGCCGCATGGCGCACCTATTTATCCAAGGCGATGAACCGCATTCGCGAAAAAATCACTCGCATCAAGATTACCGATCAAGGCAATATGCTGCGTGCTTACGGTCGTAATGTAATTAACCTAATCAATCAATGTAATGAAGTAAATACCTTCGTCCCTGCTCTTGCCTACACCTTTGCGCGCAAGCCGACCGAGATTGTGGTGGAGCATGAGGAACGTACTGCCGGCGAATCAAAATATTCTTTCTACAGCCTGATTCGTTTGAATTTTGACTTGATGACGGGCTTTTCCATCATGCCCTTACAATTATTTTCCATGATGGGCATGGTTTTATCAGGCTTGTCGGGTGGTTTGGTCGTGTTGCTCTTAATCCGCCGTTTTCTGCTCGGTGCAGAAGCGGAAGGTTTGTTCACCTTGTTCGCGATTGCCTTCTTTATGATGGGCGTGATTTTATTCGGTATCGGTTTATTGGGTGAATACGTGGGACGTATTTACCAACAAGTACAGGGTCGACCACGTTTTGTAGTGCAAACAATCTTGGAAGAAAAGTCTGGGGGCCAAGTTTAATATGAGCGATTCCAGTCTTACCGCAATGCCATCCGCGGTGGTATTTGCGTATCACAGCGTCGGCGTGCGCAGCATCAAAACTTTATTGGCACGCGGCATCGATATTAAGCTGGTAATCAGCCATGAAGACAGTGCGACAGAAACCATCTGGTTCGAATCCGTTGCGGCTTTATGTGAAGAGCGCAGTATTCCACGCATCACGCCAGACAATCCCAACACGCCTGAAGTAATAGCCAAAATCGCGGCATAGCAGCCCGATTTTATCTTCAGTTTTTATTATCGCAATATGCTGTCCAATGCGATTTTAGCGCTGGCGAAACAAGGTGCCTATAACCTGCATGGATCTTTGTTACCAAAGTACCGTGGTCGTGTACCTGTGAATTGGGCTGTCCTACACGGCGAGACTGAAACCGGTGCGACCTTGCATGAAATGACTGTTAAACCTGATGCGGGTGCTATTCTCGGGCAAACAGCAGTGCCGATCCTACCTGACGACACTGCATTTGAGGTGTTCGGTAAACTGACGGTCGCTGCTGAACAAACTTTATGGAAGGCATTGCCCGCCTTGATCGCGGGAAATGCAGCACGCCTTCCCAATGATCTGAGCCAAGGCAGTTACTTTGGTGGACGCAAACCGGAAGATGGTCGAATTGACTGGAGCAAGTCAGCGCAAGAGGTGTATAACTTGCATAGAGCAGTCGCACCGCCCTATCCTGGCGCGTTCACCGATGTCAATGGTCAGCGTTTCGTGATTGAAAAGGCACGTTTAATCAATCATTCCACCACAAAAGTCCCGGCAAATTTGCCGCAAGGACTGTCTGTAGTGGATAATGTCGTTTTTGGCGTCTGTGGTGATGGCAAGGCAATTGAGATTCTCGCCTTGCAACACGAAGGTAAAACGCTAGACAATTCAGCATTGGCAAGGCTGCTTTCCTGAGTCCTAACCGTAAGCGGCGCCGCTACATTGGTCTAGATAGACGCTAGCCGAATCTACAAACTTTAATTTCTCAAAGAAACTACTATGAAAAAAGTCCTCATCCTTGGCGTGAATGGTTTTATCGGTCATCACCTCTCCAAACGCATATTAGAAACGACGGATTGGGAAGTGTATGGCATGGATATGCAAACTGAACGCTTAGGTGATTTACTCAATCATCCACGTATGCATTTCTTTGAAGGCGATATTACGATCAATAAAGGATGGGTTGAGTACCACGTTAAAAAGTGCGATGTCATCTTGCCTTTGGTCGCCATCGCCACGCCATCAACTTATGTCAAGCAACCTCTGCGCGTGTTCGAACTCGACTTTGAAGCGAATTTGCCTATCGTGCGCTCCGCCGCAAAGTACGGCAAACATTTAGTATTCCCATCAACCTCCGAAGTATATGGCATGTGCCACGATGAAGAATTTGATCCAGAAAACTCTGAATTGGTTTGTGGCCCTATCAATAAACCACGTTGGATCTACTCTTGCGCCAAGCAATTGATGGATCGCGTAATTTGGGGCTACGGCATGGAAGGTTTGAATTTCACCTTATTCCGCCCATTTAACTGGATCGGTGCTGGTTTGGATTCCATCCACACACCGAAAGAAGGTTCTTCCCGCGTGGTGACGCAATTTTTTGGTCATATTGTCCGTGGTGAAAACATTTCTCTGGTCGATGGCGGCGCACAAAAACGCGCTTTCACCTACATCGATGACGGCATTGATGCCTTGGTACGCATTATCGCGAATAAAGATGGCATCGCTTCCGGCAAAATCTACAATATAGGCAACCCGACCAATAATCACTCTATCCGTGAATTAGCGCACATGATGTTGGAATTGGCCGCTGAATATCCAGAGTATGCTGAATCAGCGAAAAAAGTACAGTTAACTGAAACAACTTCTGCTGCTTATTACGGCGGTGGTTATCAAGACGTGCAAAATCGCGTACCAAAAATCACCAATACGTGCGAAGAATTAGGCTGGGCGCCGACGACCACCATGGCCGATTCTATGCGTCATATTTTTGATGCCTATCGCAGTCAAGTGGCGCAAGCACGTGCCTTGATGGACTAAGCTTGCCGTCTTCGTCGGGACTGGCAAAATGGCCTAGTCCTGACGATTAATGGTTTCAAATATTGTCTTAAATAAGAATCACTGATGCCCACGATCGTATTAAAGATTGATGTGGACACCTACCGAGGCACCCGCGAGGGCGTGCCGAATTTGGTGCGCATCCTCAAGCAACATCAAGCCAATGCCACATTCCTGTTTTCCTTAGGTAAGGATCACACAGGATGGGCATTGCGCCGCGCATTTCGCCCGGGCTTTTTTAAGAAAGTCTCACGCACTTCGGTATTGGAACATTACGGCCCTAAAACCTTAATGTATGGCGTCTTTTTGCCTGCGCCAGATATCGGCAAAGAATGCGTGGAAGAAATGCGTGCGGCGAAACGCGCTGGCTTTGAATGTGGCATCCACTGCTGGGATCACGTCGTGTGGCAAGACAATGTACGTCGTCGTGGTGAAGCCTGGACACAGAAACAAATGGTGGCAGCTTACGAGCGCTTTAATGATATTTTTGGTGCGCCACCTAAAACATACGGTGCTGCGGGCTGGCAAATGAATCCCTATGCATTCGCGCAATTAGATCAATTCGGCATGCACTATTCGTCCGATACGCGAGCGATGCTAAAAGAAGACGGCTCGCTGGCCAACCCTGCGGCTGGCCCCTATCGACTCAGTCATGGAGATCAAGTATTTGACTGCGTGCAATTGCCGACCACCCTACCGACTTTAGATGAATTGCTGGGCGTAGAAATTGATGGCAAGGTGGTCACCGAGTCCAATATCGCTGCTGTGATTTTAGGATTAACGGCTGAACCGAAAAATCATGTATTTACCATGCATGCGGAGCTTGAAGGACAAAAACTTGCCCCCATATTAATCGAATTGCTCAATGGTTGGAGCGAACAGGGTTATCTATGTATCTCGATGGGTCAATATTTTACCCATATCCGCGAACAAGAACTCCCTATTCACCCATTGACATGGGCTGAGCTCCCCGGACGCTCTGGAGAATTGCTCGCGCTAGACGCTCAATAAGCGACTTGGCGCTCAGATTTTTCCCTCAATTCATTTTCAGGAGAAGCTTGTGTCAGAAAATCTCAGTTCCCTCAATACCATAAAGCAAGAAGCCGTCAGTGCTATCGGCTGCACGGTTCCGCTATTTTCCGCAGCGATGACGGGTTCCACAGTATTTCAGTTAAGCGCTTATACCGGCAAAAAAGTCATTCTTTATTTTTACCCAAAAGATAATACGCCAGGCTGCACCACGGAAGGCATTGCCTTCCGTGATATTCATTCACAGTTATTAGCCAACAATGCCGTCATTTTTGGCGTTAGCCGTGATAGTTTGCGCTCTCACGAAGGCTTTAAAAACAAATTGGACTTACCATTTGAACTCATCTCAGACCCCGATGAAACGCTGTGTCTGTTGTTCAATGTGATGAAAATGAAAAATATGTACGGCAAACAAGTCCGTGGCATAGAACGCAGTACATTTATTATTGACGAGTCTGGCAAATTAGTGAAAGAATGGCGTGGAGTGAAGGTCGCCGACCACGCTCAAGCTGTCTTAGATTTTGTGAGCAAACTTTCTTAATTGAAATCGAAACCATATACTATGAAAGCCGCTACAGAAGACCTACCAGTCTTCTGTAGCGGCTTTTATTTTTGTTATTCTACTTGCATCTTTATTTATTCGTAATTCAACTTTATTAAGAGGTTCGAATGCCTTTACCAAAATTGCCGACCAAACCGGCCTCCCTGCTTTCTCCTAAAGATTATCCAAAGGCAAATCAGCTAGCACCAAAAAAATCGGCCTTGGTCGCTCCCGCTGTCAATTTACAGAATCCTCCTGCGCCTAGTTCCTCTGCGCGTGGCGCAAACACCGCAGTTAAGTCGATAAAAAATAGCGCGCAACCTAACAATGCTAATAAATCACCTGTCGCGAATTCCCCTATTACGTCTAAGACGAACACCAAAAAATCTAGCGCCCGTGTTGTGAGTGCCACCAAGTTAAAAAACAATTCGGCGAAATCGCCGATTAGCAAGGCCGCAGACAAAAAAGGTGTGACCAAGTTATTTGTCTTAGATACCAATGTGTTGATGCATGACCCGACTTCTTTGTTCCGCTTTGAAGAGCATGATGTGTATCTCCCCATGATCACGCTCGAAGAACTCGATGATCACAAAAAAGGGATGTCGGAAGTCGCTCGTAATGCCCGTCAGATTTCTCGCTCGCTCGACGCCTTGGTTGGCAGCATAGAAAATGGTGATATTGAGTCTTGACACTCGGGCACCTCGAGTGCTATAAAT
>CAYXJI010000224.1:0-6563 GCA_964465175.1 uncultured Burkholderiaceae bacterium
CATTGAACAATCTGCACAACTTGCCAGCATCGCCATCGAACGCAAACGGATAGAATTGAAAATGCAGCATATGGCCTTTCATGATGCGCTCACTGGCCTACCGAATCGTAGCCTGCTCGACGATAGGTTAGAGCAAACCAAGGCTGCTTGCAGACGTCATCATCGATTTGCCGCCGTGTTATTCATCGACCTCGACAATTTCAAACCACTCAATGATGAATATGGTCACAACGCGGGCGATTTACTGCTACAAGAAGTAGCACAACGCATCAGTCTCTGCGTACGCGAAGTCGATACCGTCGCGCGCTTCGGTGGTGATGAATTTGTAATCGTCCTTAGCGACTTAGAAAGTGAGCTGGCGCAAGCCGAACAGCTTGCTTGCGACATTGCAGAAAAAATACGCGCATCCTTATCCGCGCCCTATCAAATCAACATTTCAAATGCGCACAACAAGACCAGTGTTCAACACCACTGCACCGCCAGCATCGGCGTCGTCCTCCTACGCCACCTGCAAAACAATGACATCGACATCATCAAATTAGCCGATCAAGCGATGTACCAAGCCAAAGCCACAGGCCGCAATAAAATCTACTTCCTAGACAGCAAACCCTAAATTCTAGGTCAGCACAATCGATGGAGTCACACAATCGACGGGTCAGACCTCACATTTGCGCACCATGCCGGCACGCACTGAATTTAAGGCGATGTAACGCGCTAGTTCAAGCTGATAGTATTCTCTTTGCACCAAGATCGCTTTCAACCGCCCCTGAAAAACATGACCTACCCGTTGATATTGCCGATTGACCTATTGGGTATAAGAGCCATTCAGCAATTTCATACCGTCAGACAAAACTGGCGCGATTTGTTTCAATCAAAAGATGATAGTGATTATCCTCCGCAACAACACAGTCTACAATTAAACATGAAATAGTAATTTTCATGCGCGAATTTTCGCAGTTGAAAGCTTCAATTTTGCATTTCATCGGATCGATATCGCAAGTCAATTCATCATCAATTAGAGTCACTCTATCGCCAAACGCAATCATGCAAGCGGCGATAAAAATTCTCCTTACTTTTGATTGGACATAATCATGAAAAAATTGACTTTCGCACTTATTATTGCCGCAACTTCCCTCACACCATCTGCCTTTGCAGCCAGCTACGACACCCAAAGCACAGTTAATGTGCAAGGTATCAAACCATCTGTAAAATCGTATATTAGCCCTGAAGAATTCAATTCCATCAGCGGAAAATACATTTTGGAAAATGGCAAAATTCTCTCTATCACAAGACAACAAAATCGCATTTATGTTGAGGCTCCTGGCATCGAAAAAACACAAGTGGTAGCAACCAAATCTACCCATTTAGTTTCGCTAAATAGCGATTTAACATTAGATTTTACGACAGAGAATTCAAACGCAGAGACATACGTCAAGGCCGTCTACGCGGTAACTCAAAAATAGTTTTAGAATGACGGCGGAGAAACACACTATACGTCGATCGGCGATTACGCCATGAATGTGTAGTGTGTGCTGTTTTCAATCAACGCATCAGTATGCGCTCACAAAGCGGCAATATTTTGTGCGGCAATAAGTTTTGCGAGAATGGTGTCAGTTCCAACATTAATACGTCCATCATAATCCCGCTACCGCCGCCCGCACCGCTCTGTTCACCGTCATGTAATGCACATCAAAATAGCTCGCGATTTCTGCCAAGCAGTGGTGCAGGCAAACCGCGTCCTTGGAGCACAAATTTTTTATATGTGTCGAGCAGCGGCACGTTGCGTTCCAAATTGACCGAGCAGCCAATCGGTGTCTAAGCATTCCGGAGCAAAACGATCGCGAATCACAAAAGGGTAAAACTCCACGCCCAAGCCTCAGGCGATTCCACCATACCGGCCCGAACAGGATTGAGCACGACATAGCGCGACAGTTCCAACCAATGCACTTCCATTTGCACCAAGATCGCCTAATAGCGTTATAACGCCCCTGAAACAAATGCCCCACCAGACCATGCCGACGATTAACCCGCTGCGTGGTTAAGCCGTTTAACTGACGCATTCCCTTTGATAAATTCCCTTCAACGGTTTCTAACAAGAGATGCTAGTGGATGAATGTCAAATGTAAAGCCTGCCCCCGTGCTTGTGGTCGTGATTGAGTAAGACTTCAAGCTTCAGTGTCGACACTTCATCGCCAAGCAGTAACATCGTAAACTACAGCCAATTAGCCAAATCGAGTTTGCCACGATAAAGTTCTCAGTGACGGAAGTTGCTAAGTTTTTTGACTAGCGTCGCATGAAAATTCTCTTTGGCCATGGACACATGGGCTCTAGTGTAGGTGCGCCTCTGATTTCCCCAGAACTAAGATCTGAGGCCAATGCGTCAATTCGCATCCTACTCATCGAGAGCTTGCATTAAAATTGTGCTCTTCCCTTGGTTTCACATGAAGGAACTTGCGTGCCTGATTTAACTCTTCCACTGCCATCGTTTACCAAACCCGAACATGCTAAGCGCTATGGCTACATGATGAGCCAGTTAGTACCGACGCCAACCGGTCAAGCACCGTATGCGGCGCATGAACTTTTGTTGGGCTTACCTGAGGTGGATGACGACTATTGGCTCGCTAACGTGATTGCATTAGCGGCACAATTGCCTCAGCTTGATGTGGCTCGCTTAACGCAACTGTCGTTGCCCGGGGTGCGAAGTTTGGTGAAGCTATACTGTGTGCTGGCGGGACGTTTGCAGTTTAATGCAATGCAAGGCTATGAGGGTGAAATTTGTCGCGCCGCGATTGAAGGCCGATTGGGTAAGGATGAATTGGCTACCATGCCCGTGCGTAGACTACTAGCCGAGCGCGGATTATTGGAGCAAGCCCAGCTCAGTTATGTACAGCAGCGCTTTCCGTTCGATCAGCGTGAAATTTTACCCGCTGGCCAAGGCATTTGGCTTGGTTGTGATGCCAATGTGATTGGCTTGAACTTTGCGCTGGAAGCCATTGCTGCGCAGTCACATGCTGCATTAGACCGAGTAGGTCTAATCTTGTTATCCCGCAATGGAACCGCCATTCCTGCCATGTTGGAGGCAGCCAAGAAATTTAAAAACGCGGTGATGATCCACTACACTTGTGAAGCTGAATTAGTGGAAAGCTTGCGCGCAAAAAAGATGCGGGTGTTTATCGAATTGCATGGCTTACAAAACCCAGTGACGTTTATTGAATTGTTAAAAAGCGGCGTCGCGAATACACAATTGACTTGGGCCGGCGTGGCTGAAAGTTGCCCTTTGCCCTTCATTGACGGTCAGCTATTAGATCCAGTTCTATCGCAGTCAACAGACCGTTCGTGCCGGGCGCTACCTTTGCGATGTTGGTTACCGCCACCGACCAATTTTATCCACATCCGGCGTGGTACCGCGCTTGGCATTTGGAGTGTCACCCCTAAAATATCGAAGAGTTTTCTGTATTTTGCGGCGCAATTGGCGGCACGGTTGGCTTGCAAACTACAGTTATGGACGATCACACCCCATCCTTGCCTGGGGCCGTTACCGGATAATGTCGAAATCGTGTCCCAATTTACGGATTTTTGCCCAGCGGTGTTGCTCGATACGGCTCCCCTCAGTGGCGGTAGCTCTTGCTTATTTGCCCTTCAAAACGGGATTCCAGTCGTGACCATGCCCGGCACCAACATTTCCTCGCGATTGGGGGCCAGTATTTTATTGCATTATGGTTTTGCCGAAGGCGTCGTCGCAAGTCTTGACGAATATGCCGAACGTGTCGTGGAATTTTATAAGCTAAGCAAAATGACCCGCATTCCGACGCAAATTGATTGGGAATTCGTGAGTACAGTCGATCGATTTTTTCCGGCAGATCAGTGATTTTTCACAGGGAAATGAAGTCAGGGAAAATAAGGTCAGTTCCAACATGAATACATCCATCAAAATCCCCTTCCGCCGCCCGCACCGCTCTGCTCTGCTCACGGTCATGTAATGCACATCAATATAGCGCGCGATTTCTGCCATCGTGTAGGCACCTGATTGGTAAGCTGCGACCATTGCAGCATCGCGATTGTTGGCTTGTTCAGCCTATTCCATCAAACGCAATGCGAGGATGCGTTTATGTGCAATGGATAACTCACGCAAATCCCCCTTCTTTGAGCGTCGCTTGAGATGGACAAAGCTTTTAGATATTGTCTGAGACTTGGGTTTCTGAGCGTCCAAATAATCCGATTCCAACTTACTTTACGCCAGACACAACACCGTGATCAAATCACCAATGTGTCATGTCAAGACTTAGCCCCGTTCTCGTGTTTCGCGGAGCGAACCAAACACTTGACTAACGCTCGAGCAAGCAAACTGCTTATCGAACCGTTATTTGGTAAACACCGCCAATGCCTGTCCAAAACTACCGGTCGGCGTTGTGGATGGATCATTCGCATCAATAAACGTCACGTGTTTGAAATTGAGCATTTGAGTAAACAGCGTGATGATAGTGGCCTGATCCAAAAAGGCATCCAGGTGTACACGCGGGTGGCCATTTTCGAGTTCTGTAACGTGGTTCAAGAAAATTTGGCGATGACTGGGTTCTTGCAGCGTCAAAAAGCTAAATATAAAGATGCCGCCAGGTTTGAGTGCGCGATAGCAATCCTTCGCGTACAGAAAAGTTTCTTCAATCTGTAGATGCGTGAACAAGCTCCAAGAATAAATCATGTCCTGGCTATCGTCATCGGCGTGAATCGAATAATCGGGGTGAACAAAAAAGCGGAACCCGGGATTACATGAGCTGGCATAGTTGACCAAATCAGGGATGATGTCCGCTCCTCGATATTCGCCATGCCAGCTATGTCGCAACAAGGCGGAGGCGGTGCGACCAGAACCGCAGGCGAGATCGTAAATGGCTTGCCCGTTTTGCAAACCAAAGCGGCACAGTACATGGTATTGTCGGTCACCAAAGTCACGAAAACTCTCCAGCGTATTGGAGCCGACCGCCTTGGCCATCGCCAAATCAAGGTTGTCTGGGTGGCCATCAATCAGCGTGCGTACCAGCCGGGTATAGTCCTGAATCGAATGGCTGTTCGGATCAAAGCGCACTATCTTGCGGCCCTCTCTTTTACCGTGCAACTCGTAATGCTCCAGACCGGAGCGAAAATAGCCGCGCTCGACCCCGAGTCGCACATCTTCGTTCATGGACAGGTAAATAGTTTCGTTAAAGCTGCTTTCCGTCATCGCAATCGTCCCAGTTATTCGGAAAAAAATTCGTTAAGATTATCAAAATAGCGTTTTTTCTGAAGCATCTAGCATTCACTAACAACAATAATAAGACAAGTTGTCGGGGGACAACCCATATTTTTATTTCTGTTGTACTAAAAAATCCCAACTTCTTGAAGTTTTCACTGCCACGCCGCCTACAGTGAATGCACATCAACGCCCTGCTGCAATAACCGACCGTTTTTTAAGAGAACAGCGAAGAACGAGGTCAGTCCTTAGATTTGACATTACCTCTCTGTCTGACTAGTAAGATGTTCTCACGCCTATCCCCACGCAAGGTGACGTAATACACCGCTCCAGGAAATTCTATTCGTAAAGATGTCGCCATCTGTTTATGGCGACCACAGATTTCTTAGGAAATGTATGAGTGTTCGAGCTGCCCCCCGTTTGCGTTTGTTGTTTGAATGAATTGATTGAGTAATTGCGTCAAAAGAGAATATTAGTTTGATCAAGCTTGGATCGTAATTTACAGAAATGGCGAGCTTAGGCTTGTTTTACTTTTGTGGCTTTTTGGATTGGATGTCTTCAAATTTTTTATTGGGTTGAACTTGCACTGACGATCAGGAGATTGGGGTAGGATATTTCAGTTAGATGAGTTAATATATTAACGGTATACTTAAAACATGCTGGCTTTGCTGGTTTAATTTCCTATTCTTCTTGGGGAAAGGAAATATGATGAGTGTGTGTCTGTTGTTCCGGTTGTTCAGATATAAAAGATGAGAGTGCGATCTCGATCGCAACAACTTCAGGGGTAGGTAGCACACAAATCAATGGAGAGAACTTTTGCGCTAGAAGTTATTTTTTTCAACAGTAGGGTGATTGAAACTATCCGAAGTCAAAAGAAAAATGATGCGCTCAGGGATCAACCGATGTTTAGCATTTTTTGGGATGTAAAGGGCTTTGAATGTTAACTTAAGCCCTTTGATACCGTAACCCAATTTGCCTCCAGTTTTACCAAAGGTTGTTTAACTGTGATGACCTGTTTGGTGCGATTTATAAAAGAACGTTTTTAAATAATGGGAAATATGATGGAAACAACTAGTAAAGATTGGCGCTATACGGTAATGCCAGCGGTGTTCACATGGCTAAAAGAGTCAGAATCCGGTACCCTTGAAATTGACTTTGATGAGACAAAAAGACAAGCCGCATCAGTGTTAAAGGCGCAGGGTAAGGGAGGCAGCAGATTTGGTGGACTGGTCGCTTCTGGTACGCTGGGTGAAAACAGTTATCTAAGCCCCGAACAGCGACTCGCCTTACTCAAATCCCTTTCGGATGTTGCGAAAGAAGCCGATGTTCCTTTGATCAG
>CAYXJI010000225.1:0-6542 GCA_964465175.1 uncultured Burkholderiaceae bacterium
CTTTGTTAACGCCAGAGTTTGATGGCTGCTTAAATTTTGCGGGTGAATGCAGCTCTGTGCATCACGGCTGGATCGTTGGTGCGCTTGATTCTGCTTACAATGCCGTGCTCAATATTTTGCAACAAGCAGGTGCAACGGACAAAATCCAACAAATGCGCGCGACTTGGGGTAGCTTTACTTCGCCCGATGTGGAAGGCGATCCAGCGACCGCTAATCAACTGCAATACGCCTATCTTTACAATCAAGTAGATCGCGAAGCGGCGGCGTTAGCACCGAATGCCAGCGCCAGTATTTATGGCGATTCGACTTATGTATTTGACGGTAATGTACCGGCTTTTATTGCTGATTACAGCAAAGTACCGCAATCCATGAAAGCAACAGAGCTAGACAAACAAGTTTTGCAAATGTTGAATGATGAATGGAGTGACAATGTCGCACAACGAGCCAAATTGCCCTCAGTTCCAGTCGATATGACAAATGCGGTTAAGATGCTAGAAGATATCTACTACGGCAATAATTTCCAAACCATACCCGCACCAGCATTCTGGTTGAAGGACGATGATGAATTCGCGCGCCAGCAATTGGCAGGCTTCATGCCCAATTTACTTAGCAGCGTGAATCAAAGTCAGCTAAGGGATTTGCTGACCATGGCTGGCCTCGCTAACAATAGCGCAATAAGTCAATTGAATATCCACTATGTCGCTGACTACCGTCAATATTTGCAGGCCTGCACCGTCATTCCAAACGGCTATTATCTGGCGCAGCCCATCGTTTTCTTCACCGTCAGCGATCAACAGGAATTATTGCCCGTCGCGATACAATTGGAGCAGGGCGGCGAAGTTTTTACACCGACCATGGACAACGCAGACAATGCTTGGTTACTCGCTAAAATGCAAACCAATTGCGCAGGACAAACATTGCACGATGTCGGCTTCCATCAATTGCTAACGCATCAAATAGCGGCCATGGTGTCGATTGCCTTGTTCTCGGAAGAGGTGTTCAACCCTTTCACGGAACCACGCAGTAGCACACCCTTCCAACAGCATCCAGTCTTTAAATTACTCAGCCCGCACGTCAGCAAAACAGCCGAGTTTCAACAAACGATTTATGACAGCAGCTACCACCCGAATGCCAAAGGCTTCCCTGATACACGTGAAATCAATGGCAAGCCAGGCGTGTATAACATTGGCTTCATTTACGACCTGATTTTCTCTTGTGGGCGTATCGGTAATTATCAGTTGCAAGATAAAATGTACAACGATGATGGCAAATTCCGCTTCCTCGATTTAGCGATCCCCAAAGACGCAAAAAAACGCGACGTCATCAACACACCTTTCTCATACGCCTATGTGAATGATGCGACCTTGTGGTACGAGGCAATGAATCGTTTCGTCGGTAATTTTGTCGATACCTATTACCCAAACGGCGACAGCGATGTGGCGGGCGACGTGCAATTGCAGCGCTTCTTCGATAAATTAATTCCCGCATTTAATTATGTCGATGGCGTCCAACAAGCACAACGCTTCCCTGCTAGCGTGAGCACCGCAGCTTTGTTAAAAGAAGTCTTGACTATGTTCGTCTGGCAGTTTTCAGTACAACACACGGTCATCAATGATGGTGCATACAATCAGGCCGCCTTTGTCCCGAACGCATCTACGCTGATGTATGCACCACCGGCAGATAAAGCGTCGAGTCTATGGACACCCGCCGATATACTCGCCTGCATGCCATCGCAAACTGACACCTATCCAGAAGTAGGCGGAATGAATTTCCTTGACATACAACTCAATGCCTCGGTCACTGGCCAAGGCCCGTATCCAGAAACTGTATTCGGGCGCGGCGTACTAGAACCCTCCAGCGATTTCTTGCAAGACACCTACGGCTTCACCGATAGCGCCTTACGCCATGTCGTCGATCAATACTACCAAGACGTACGCAAGATCGCACAAGCCATACAACTACGTCAGGCAAAAGATATTTCCAAATATTTTGCCTTGCATCCGAACAGCGATGCGGTGCCGGCGACCGTGCTGTTTGATTTGATTACGCCGGTGAATGTGATGAATACGATTCAGACTTAGGTGCTAGGTTTGGGTGGGAATATATGCTCGCTAAGGAGTGTTAATAAAGGTCTTTGCCAAAAAATGGTGAAGACCTTTTTTTATCCGATTTTTATTCGATAAACGTTTGGGGAAAAAGGTAGTCAAAAAAAATGCTTACTTAAAAGAGTTGGTTATTCTCTTGAGGAATGGTTTTAAATATGGTCTTCCAACTCAATAAATCGGTCAATAAGCGCAATCACTGTTTTAGCCGCATAAGCCTTAGGCATTACCGCTTCGGCTGCGCTAGCTAATTGAAAAACTCCTTCCATCGTCGCCACCATCACCGCAGCTAAGTGCGGTGCTAACTTAATGCGTTTTCCTTTTGATTTGAGGTGGGCTTTCAATAGTTCCTGAAGTAAGCCTAACTCCTGTGAGATGGCGTTTTCATATAGCGCTCTGACTTCGGGCTGTTTCACTGCCTCTGCGCCTATGATTACCCAGGCGGCGACGGCCTCAGGGTTTTCTCCCTTGCCTTTGGCTAGGCGTGCGTTGATATAGGCTAGCAATTTTTCGTTTGGTGTTGTGGCAGTTGATGCTAGTGCGGCATATCTTGTTTGAAAAATGGCGCTTAATTCTGCAATTAAGGCCATTAGCATTTCCGCCTTGGTTTTGAAATGATAGTGAATCAAGCCAGGTGTTAGCTGCGCTTGTTTGGCGATCGCTTGGATGGTTGCGCGTTCATATCCTTGCTCTGCTAAAACGATGAGCATGGCAGCAATAATTTCCGAGCGCCTTTGTTCGGTATTGGATTTTCTTGACATATTTTTCCCCTATCCATGCTGATCTTTGCATTTAATTTGGTTGATTAACCAAATTTTTCTTGCCACAATTTATGAGGGCTATTATATTTCATATAAAGATGATTTATTGGTTGCGTGACCAAAATTAAAATTTTTACGTGATTCGTGTCGAAAAGGGCTAAATGATTACTCAAAATCATCGTATTATTGGCCTCGCTGGTGGCATTGCCAGCGGTAAATCGTGTGTGCGGAAGATGTTTGAACAGTTGGGGGTGCCTTGTATCGATATCGATATTCTCAGTCGTAGCATCCATCAAAACCCTCAGCATCCGGCTTGTGCGGAATTGCAGCAGAGGTTTCCGCAACAGATGACAGAGCAAGGACGCTTGCAACGAGCTAGCTTGCGACACTATTTTTCGCGTTTTCCCGAAGCGAATCAATCCTTGAAAAGTATTTTCAAACCATATGTGATGCAAGCGCTTTTGGCATGGACTTCACAGCAAAGCAGTGTGTACGTGGTTTGGGAGTCGGCTCTGCTCATAGAGGAAAAATTGCTAGAGGATGCGATGGCGCATCAACATCGAACACTTTGGGTGAAGACGACAGCCGAAAATCAAATGAAGAGATTGGGGATGCGATACCCCGATTGGTCTCTTGAGGAATTGAATCGGGTGGTCGCATTGCAATACACAATCGACCAAGCCCAGCACTTGATCGATGACATTATCGAGAATAATGCGGACTTCGATTCACTCAAAAGCCAAGTCGATCAACTACATCAAAACTATCTCAAGTGGGGTGCATCAACATGAAAAAAGTAGGATTCTCTGGAACCTTAGATCCGATTACAAACGGGCATTTGTGGGTGATCGAAGAGGCGCGTACCATGGCAGATGAAGTTGTGGTCTTTATCTCTGAAAATCCATTCAAACGATGCCAGTTCTCGGCAGAAAAACGTCAGCAAATTGTGCAGCAAAGCTGTGCCGAGCGTAACTGGAAAAATGTAAGCGTCATCGTCGTGCGTGGCGACTATACCGCGCGTGCTGCGAAGAAACATGGCGTTGATTATTTGCTGCGCGGGATACGTAATACGACAGATTTTGATTATGAAAATCTATTACAGCAAGCGAATGTAGACGTGATCAATGGTGCAAAGACACTGTTTGTCATGCCGCCGCGTGATCTGGGTTCAGTGAGCTCTAGTTTTATCAAAGGTTTGCAAGGCCCGGTAGGTTGGCATTGGCATACCAAAAAATTCATTCCGCCAGCAGCTTATGCGGCCTGGATAGAGGATTGGCTGCATCAAGAATGGTGGAAGCTTTGGAGCTCAAATGATGTTAGTACGCTCAGCGATTCAGTTGCATTCGCGAACCAAGAAGTGTGGTTTCAAAGCCTAATGCAAGCCTATCGCGCACCGTCGCGGCATTATCATAACCTCGATCACTTGGTTCATGGCTTGAGCGAACTAGGTGTATGGGCCACAAACTGTGGCGCCTCCGCAAATGAGATGCGGGTACTAAAGCAAGCATTTTGGTTTCATGATTATGTCTATGGCGGTCAGCAAACTATTTCAGATGAAGAGGCTAGTGCACAGGCTTGGTTAAACAGTTCTCTCGATTTGCCTAATGCGGAGACGGTGGCTGATTTGATTCGTGCCACGGATCATTTTCAAGCGCAGCATATATCGCATCCATTAAAGGCAATACTGGTCGGTGCTGATCTGGCAATTCTTGGACAGCATGTCGATGTTTATGATGCTTATGCAGCCGCAATTCGCTGTGAATATCAGGATGTGCCATCATCGATTTATTTCGAAAAACGTCGCCTCGCCTTGATCCATTTGCGTCAAAAGGCGCTCGATCAACAACTATTTGAAAGCGCTTATTTTGCGCAAGAATACAATGCAAATGCGATCGAAAATATGGCGCGAGAAATTGAGCGTTCGCCAAGCTGTTTCTCAACATAAATCTGATCATCATCAAGACGATAAGATAAGTGATAGTAATGGCGTGGATCGGATTGGACTCTGGGATTTAAGATCACAAAATAACGACCGGATCGATTGCACACTGAGTCGCAGGCAATGACCTATATTTAACGTTCGACTAGCACATTCTTGCCTTTAAAACTGGCATCCGCGAAAGGGGCGTAATACCAATGATAAACTGTATCATTTGACCTTATTTGAAAGCACGCAATGAATTACTGGCTAATGAAATCCGAACCCAAGGAGCTCAGCATTGATGATGCTTTGCAGATTGGTGCTGCACCTTGGTTTGGTGTGCGTAATTATCAAGCGCGTAATTTTATGCGGGATCAGATGCAGGTGGGGGATGGTGTTTTGTTTTATCATTCTAGTTGCGCTGAGCCTGGCATCGCTGGCATCGCTGGCCGAACACCTCGCGCGGATCGAGGGGCGCGGTCCAAAGCGACGCTCGAAAATCCACGTTGGATCTTGGTCGATGTCAAGGCAACACATAAGACGCGTTTGCTTAGTCTGACGGAGATGCGTACTCATGCTGCCTTGGCCAGTATGGTGGTGCTGCAAAAAGGTAGTCGTTTGTCAATTACGCCAGTGGCGCCCATGGAGTGGGCGACTGTTTTGGAACTCTTGGCTGCCAAGTGATCGCGCACTGCCTCTCAGATTTGAAACTGTAGTCTGAGCAAATTTTTCTGCACTTTTCCCATTGCATTTCGTGGTAATTCTTGAACGAAAAAAACTTGCTTGGGTACTTTGAAATTGGCGATTTGTGATTTTAAGCGAGTGATGACGGTCGCTTCGCTTAATTGCGCTGCTGGCTTTAAGACAAGTACAGCACAAACGGCTTCCCCAAAATCGGCATGCGCTAAGCCGATCACCGCAGATTCTTGGACTTCAGGCATGTCGTCTATCATGCTTTCGATTTCTTTGGGATAGACGTTGTAGCCACCGGTGATAATCAAGTCTTTACTGCGACCAACGATGCTGAGATAGCCATCTTGATCAAATGCGCCGACATCTCCGGTGCGAAAAAAACCATCTTGCGTAAATTCTTCGGTGGTTTTTTCAGGCATGCGCCAATAGCCTTTAAATACATTCGCGCCTTTGACTTGAATATCGCCGATTTCATCGACGCCACACAGCTCTCCTTGCGCCTTGACTATCCTTACCGTCACACCCGCCAGCGCTGGCCCCACCGTGCCGCCTTTGCGTTGGCCATCATAGGGATTGGAGGTCAACATGGTAGTCTCGCTCATGCCATAACGTTCCAAGATGGTGTGATGAGTGCGCTCAATAAATGCCTGAAAAGTTTCCATCAACAGGGGCGCGGAGCCTGAGATGAAAAGGCGCATGTTGGCACATAGCGCTTGATTGAATCGATGGTCTTGCAATAGACGTACATAGTAAGTGGGTACGCCCATAAAGACCGTACTTTTGGGCAGATGATCTAATACGGCGTCGAGCTCAAACTTAGGTAGAAAAATCATCTTGCTGCCATTGAGTAGCGCGCCATGCGAGGCTACAAACAAGCCGTGTACGTGAAACAAGGGCAGGGCATGGAGTAGCACATCATTCGCCTGCCAGGCCCAGGCTTGTTGTAAGACTTTGGCATTGGAGGCCAAATTATCATGGGTCAGCATCGCGCCTTTGCTGCGCCCTGTAGTGCCTGAGGTGTAAAGGCTGGCGGCCAAATCATCGGCATCGCGGTGCACCGTGTTG
>CAYXJI010000226.1:0-6542 GCA_964465175.1 uncultured Burkholderiaceae bacterium
CAAATTCGTTCTTATGTACTCGATCAATCCCGCATCAAAGATTTGCGTACCAATTACGAGATGGGCAATACCAAGGCGGTATTGGATGGCGACCTAGATGGATTTATTGCGGCATCGCTCAAACAAGGCGTTTAAAAATGTGCCTGCGCAAATCCAATTCTAGGGCGCATTGCATCAGTACATCACAAGCAAAACACAAGCAAAACATCACGATACACATCGCATTTATATTTTAGAGAATAATCATGTCCGACCAACAAAATCCAGCAGCAGAATTGCCCCAAGACGAAAATTCGATTATCGCTGAGCGTCGCGCTAAGCTAGACGCGATTCGTGCCAAGGGTGTCGCCTTCCCGAATGATTTCCGTCCACAACATAAAGCTGCTGATTTGCAAGCGCAATATGGCACCATCAATCGAGAAGATTTAGAAGCCTTGAATGTAGAAGTCGTGGTTGCGGGTCGTATGATGCTCAAACGCGAAGCTGGTAAAAAAGCCGCTTTCGCGACTTTGCAAGATGCGTCGGGTTTGAAAGCTGATGGACGCATACAATTGTACGTGACGACCGACAAAACCGGCGAAGCCGAAATGGAAGCCTTCCGTCATTATGACTTAGGGGACATTCTCGGTATTGAAGGTGTTTTGTTCAAAACCAAAACCGATGAATTGACTGTCAAAGTCACCAAGCTACGCATGCTGACCAAATCACTGCGCCCGCTGCCGGATAAATTCCACGGTCTATCGAATCAAGAAACCAAATATCGCCAGCGTTACGTCGATTTGATCATGAGCGAAGAAACCCGTCGCACCTTCAAAGCGCGCACGGCTGCGATGAACTCTATACGCAGTTTCATGAACAGCCATGATTTCATGGAAGTAGAAACGCCGATGTTGCACGTGATTCCAGGTGGCGCAGCAGCCAAACCATTTATCACCCATCACAACGCGCTAGACATGGAAATGTATCTGCGTATCGCACCAGAATTGTATTTGAAGCGTTTGGTCGTCGGTGGCTTTGATCGCGTGTTTGAAGTCAATCGTAACTTCCGTAACGAAGGCGTATCGCCACGCCACAATCCAGAATTCACCATGATGGAATTTTACGCGGCCTATGTGGATTACAAATGGTTGATGGATTTCACTGAAGAAGTCATACGCAAAGCCGCGGTCGATGCGCATGGCACGGCGGTGTTGACTTACCAAGGTAAAGAGTTGGATTTGTCCAAGCCTTTCCAGCGCCTAACTATCGTCGGTGCCATCAATAAATATGCACCGCATTACACCGCAGAACAATTGAATGACGCTGAGTTCATCAAGGCTGAATTGAAAAAATTTGGCGTAAAGCCATTCGCCGCAGCCGGCTTGGGCGCCTTGCAATTAGCCTTATTCGAAGAAACTGCCGAAGCGCAATTATGGGAACCGACTTACATCATCGACTACCCAGCCGAAGTCTCACCACTGGCACGCGCCTCTGACACGGTAGCTGGCATTACCGAGCGTTTTGAACTTTTCATGACTGGCCGCGAGATCGCCAACGGCTTCTCAGAATTAAACGATGCGGAAGATCAAGCAGCACGCTTCATGGCGCAAGTCGCCGCCAAAGATGCTGGCGACGAAGAAGCCATGTATTACGATGCCGACTACATCCGCGCCTTAGAATACGGCTTGCCACCGACCGGTGGTTGCGGCATCGGCATTGATCGTCTGATGATGTTGATCACGGATTCGCCCAATATTCGGGATGTGATTTTGTTCCCGCATTTGCGTCGTGAAGAATAAAATCACTTAAGTTGAGGCGCAAATATTAAAAAGAGGAAGCCTGTGAACTTCCTCTTTTTTTGTTTCTTCTGCTGAGTTTGTGAGACTAATTTGATAGCGAAATTTGCTTACGCTAACGCTAAACGAAGCTAGAGATTCATTAGTACAAAAATTTTAAAACGAAGCTGAGCACTCACAACAAACAAACAAGCTCAATCATCCTCATTCGGATCCAACTCAGGGAACAAAACCTCAGTAAACCCAAATTTCGTCAAATCCTTAATCCGCATGGGATACAAAATCCCATTTAAATGATCCGTCTCATGCTGTACCACCCGCGCGTGAAAACCATCTACCTCTCGGCTAATTTTCTGCCCAAATTGATCAAAACCTTCGTAGCGCAAACGACTCCAACGTGGCACTAAACCGCGCATACCTGGCACCGATAGACAGCCTTCCCAGGCATCATCCGTTTCATCCGATAAAGGCGTTAAAACCGGATTAATCAAGACGGTCTCGGGTACGTTCGGTGCCTCGGGGTAACGTGGGTTTTGTTTGAAACCAAAAATCACCAATTGCAAGTTGATGCCAATTTGTGGTGCGGCCAAACCTGCGCCGTTGGCGTGTTGCATCGTTTCGAACATATCACTAATGAGTTGATGCAAAACCGGCGTGTCGAAATCTTGGATGGTGTCGGAGACTCTGAGCAAACGTGGGTCGCCCATTTTTAGAATTGGATAAATCATGTTTGCGCTCCTCGCTATCGTGAATTCAACTTATTTTGCATCCATTAATTCATGCAGATATTTAGCGAACTCGTCGCCGACGTCGGGATGCTTCAAACCCAATGCGACGCTGGCCTTCAAGTAGCCAAGTTTAGAGCCGCAATCGTAGCGTTTGGCGTCGCAACGATAGGCGAATACGGGTTCGTCTTTGAGCATGGCAGCGATGCCGTCAGTTAATTGAATTTCACCGCCAGAGCCCTTGCCTAAATTTTCTAAATAACTAAAAATTTTACCTGACAATACATAACGCCCTGCTACCGCGAGCGTTGAGGGTGCTTCTTCTGGCTTTGGTTTTTCGACGATGCCGTGCATGCGTTCCAAGTTAGGTTTGTAAGCAGAACCGCTGACGATGCCGTATTGATTGGTGAATTCACGCAAGACCTCTTGCACCGCGACGATACTGCCCCCTTCTTGCGCATACAGTGCTGCCATTTGCGCCGTCACACTTTTTTCCCCAGGGGGCACATCCATTAAATCGTCGGCTAACAAAACCGCAAATGGCTCATCGCCAACCACGGGACGTGCACATAGCACGGCATGGCCTAAACCTAGGGCTGCGGGCTGGCGAATATAGATGCAATTAATGTGACTAGGAATCACGCTACGAACGATGTCCAGCAGAGCATCTTTACCAGCAGCTTCTAATTCGTGCTCAAGTTCATAGGCGGTGTCGAAGTGATCTTCAATCGCCCGCTTATTGCGCCCAGTGATGAAAACCATGTCGGTAATCCCTGCTTCGACCGCTTCTTCCACCGCGTATTGAATCAAGGGTTTATCAACGACAGACAGCATTTCTTTAGGCTGTGCTTTGGTCGCTGGCAGAAAACGACTACCAAATCCCGCAACGGGAAAGACGGCTTTTCTTATTTTTTGCATGGATCTCTCTCACTAATTTTTTAGTTTTTATATTGCTTGCTTAGTTTGTTTGTTTGTTTGTTTGTTCTTGTTGGGCTTCACTTTATTCAGCACCAACCTACCATTCTTCCAATATTAGGTATTGCAAAGAGATAGGAATTCTTCTTCAGACAAAACCGTGATCCCTAACTCACGGGCTTTTACTAATTTGCTGCCTGCGTCTTCACCGGCTACCACATAGCTGGTTTTTTTGGAGACCGAGCCAGCTACCTTGCCGCCATTTTTTTCGACCAAGGCACTTGCTTGTTCGCGACTCAATGTCGGTAAAGTGCCTGTCAAGACTAGGGTTTTTCCTGCCAACACGGCAGTGCTAAGGTCGAGTCTTTCTATTACTGGCCAATGGATACCGGAGGCGATTAATTGTCTCACCAATTCCACATTAAACGGATCGGCAAAATAGCGAGTAATCGAAAGCGCGACCACCGGGCCAACATCATTGACTTGCAATAACTGTTCTTCGCTGGCGGCCATCAATGTTTCCATGTCAGCGAATGTTAGAGCTAAATCTTTTGCCGTTGATTCTCCCACGTGGCGAATTCCGAGTGCGTAGATAAAGCGTGGCAAGGTGGTGGATTTCGACGTCTCTAAGGCATCCAAAATATTCTGCGCTGACTTTTCCGCCATGCGATCCAACTCGGACAAGGCCAGCAAACCTAGTTTATAAAAATCGGCGGCAGTGGCCACGACATTTTTATCCACCAATTGCTCGATCAATTGCTCGCCCAAACCTTCGATATTCAAGGCCTTACGCGACGCAAAATGGAATAAGCCACCTTTGCGCTGCGCCGCACATTTGATCCAACCACCAGAGCAACGCGCAATCGCTTCATCTTCCAATTTGACGATATCGGAGCCGCAAATAGGACACTGTTTCGGTAGGATAAACGCGCTAGTATGTTCTGGGCGCTGGTCTAAAACAGGCGCGACGACTTCCGGAATGACATCCCCCGCGCGACGCACAATCACCGTATCACCGACCCGCACATCTTTGCGCTGAATCTCTTCTTCATTGTGCAGCGTCGCATTAGTGACTGTCACACCGCCCACAAAGACGGGCGCTAAGCGGGCGACAGGCGTGATGGCACCGGTGCGCCCCACTTGCACTTCAATATCGAGTACGGTGGTCAATGCTTCTTCGGCAGGGAATTTATGCGCAATCGCAAAACGCGGCGCTCGAGATATAAAACCCAAATTCTCTTGCTGATCAAAGCGATTGACTTTGTAGACCACACCATCAATTTCGTAAGGCAATTGCGCCCGTTTTGCTTGTATGCTGCGGTAAAAATCAAGCAATCCGGCGGCATCCTTGACCACGGCTTTTTCTTCGCAAGTTGGAATGCCCATGCTCTGGTACCAATCGAGCAAAGCACGGTGCGACACGGGCGCATCGGCACCTTCCAACAAACCTATGCCATAGGCGAAGAAACGTAAACTTCTTTGCGCAGTAACTTTGGAATCGAGCTGGCGTAGGCTGCCTGCCGCTGCATTACGCGGATTGGCAAATTCTTTGACGCCGAGATCGCGTTGACGTTGATTTAGTTTTTCGAAATCTGCTTTGAACATTAAGACTTCACCACGCACATCTAAAATAGCGGGTGGATGTTCACAACGCAAACGCAAAGGTAGGCTGCGAATCGTACGAATATTCTCTGTCACGTCTTCGCCGGTATAGCCATCACCACGCGTCGCGGCTTGTGTAAAAACGCCATTCACGTAACGCAGATTAATTGCCAAGCCATCGAATTTTAAATCGATCGCATACTCGACATTCTGATCGCTGACTTCTAGTCCTTCACGCACACGACGGTCGAACGCAATGAAATCTTCGTCTTCAAAACCATTATTCAAAGACAGCATCGCGACAGCGTGTTGCACTTGCGAGAACTCTGGCAGTATTGTGCCGCCCACTCGCAGGGTCGGACTGTCTGCTGTTTTTAATTCTGGATGTTGTGTCTCTAGCGTTTGCAGTTGCTGAAAAAGTTTATCGTATTCAGCATCGGGGATCGTCGGTGCGTCTAAGGTGTAATACTGGTAGCCATGTTGGGTCAACTCGTGGCGTAAGCGATGCGCTAATTCGGGCAATGACTCAGGCTCGCGTCCGACTGGCAGTGCCGCATTCGCAGCAAATAAATCATTTTGCATGGGAGGCGCTCGACTCGACTTAATTAACTAAACAAGCGCTTAGCGCGACGAGAGCCAGCAGGAATCTCAGCCACCGCCATCGCATTACAAAATTCACGCACCTGATCGGCGATTTCCGCTAAGGCCTGATCCGAAATAGGATTATTCCCATCATCCACCACCGTGCCACCGAGACGCGACGCTAATGAACGCGCGCATTTTGCCATGACACCAAAACCTTCTAAATCGGGCGACACGCAAGGCACGTCGAGTAAGAGCGTTAATTTTGCAGTCACCGTTTCGCTGGCGCTGACATTGGTCGACAACGTAAAGAGATTGCCGATATCACCGTCTGGCATAACCAAACGTCCATCGGGACGCACATCGAATCCTTGTTTTTCCAAAGCGCCAAGCAAAGTCGTAATATCCCAAGGTGCGCCATTGGATAAGACATTCACGCTCAATTGCGCATCGTGTTCCGCGACAAATTGATGCAGCTCACGCGCATTGGACATCACACGGTTCATGTCTGGCACGTCGGAATGCGCGTTCAGGCGATCGGCGATTTCGCGTAACTTGCTGACAAACTCGGAATATTCTAATTCATTCAAAGGGCCGCTACGACTGACCATTTGTACGCCAGCAAACAGCGCAGTATAAATGCCGCCATGGCCGATTTCATCGCGTTTTCCATCATGTGTTAAACCAATGAAATGGACCGGTTTGCGTCCCACATATTTGAGTTCGCCAATGTCTTTCAGCAGCTTTTCGCCACGAATCGGTGCTTCGAATTCGAGAGGAATAACGCAGTCAATCAAATCATCGACCGACAATTCTTTACCATGAACGGTCGCATCAAAATCGGACATGGTACCTTGCGACTGCTCTGTATTGGCAGCATCTAAATTGACGCCCTCCGCGCCATCCACACCCCCCAATTCCGCCAATTCATCCTGATCAAATT
>CAYXJI010000227.1:0-6533 GCA_964465175.1 uncultured Burkholderiaceae bacterium
TCTAATATTAATCCCGATGACTTATTTGATACTTTTATCTTCATTTTCCCCTCCAAATTATTAGTATTGGCACACCTATAACTACGATCACACTGACAACGGTAAACAGAAATCCTATGTCGCCGTTGGTCATCGGCCTATGCTCCTTTTACTTTAGATTGTCCTTTGTGAGTAAAAAATTCTTTTTCCCAAGTATGACCATTTTCACACCAAAAGAATATTTTTACTGCAATACCATTAAGCCTGTAATCAAGTTTCTTCTTGAAGGGTTTCAGTGACAATCCTTTACAGGTGACATCAAGCCTTTGATGTGATGTGTAGTCGTCTTTCCCATATATTACTTGTACTTGTTCAATGTAGCTGCATTCTCCATTACATATTGGGCAATTATTAAACTCCTCATCCATGTTCATTTCTTTACCTCCTGTCTTGGTATCTCGCTGAATGTTGCTCTCGCTCCATCGAAGTTGAGCAATGTTTCTCCACCTGGCATATAGCGTGAGGCATCTACCCGAACCAACGTCTCCGGTTCAAATGCTGTAATGCTATCTGTGTTTTGTTGTGTTTTTTTACGCCATAAAACAATTACCTGATCGGCATCTGCCCCGATAGAGCTTGAATCTTTTAAATCGTCTATTCCCATGACATCATCTCGTGCTATTCTTTTGGGTTGCGCTACCAGAATGACGGGGATCTCTAATTCTTCTGCGAGCAGTTTTTCCATGCCACGTTTATAGTCCTCGGGGAGATCGATTTTCCCTATCATCACTGCATGCAGAAGAATGCCGTCATTGGCTAATTTAGGCTTTAATTCGGCTTCAATGATTTGCTGGATCTCGGCACGCTTGGTGGAAAAAATCTCTTTGACGGTGTAACGAGTAAAAGCTTTGTACATCACGCCTTGCACCAAAGGCTCGACAATGTCCGCGTTGATATTGTCAGGTAGACCTTTGCCTGTGCTGGTTAATTTGCTAGGGTCAATCGCGTAACGCACGGTGAGATCGACACCTAAGGACAAACCTTCTATCGATTGAAACGGGGCATCATGGTCAACATTGGCTTTGGTCGGACGGTATAGCTGGTCTTGTAAAGAATATTTGCGTAATTGGTAGATGCCAGGGATTACGATGACACTGCCTTCACGAAATTGGGCGGCATTGCCCGTGAATAAATTGGAGCGCACGCCAACCTGACCGCGACCTATGGTTTGAATCGGTGGATGTTGATAGACCGCGTAAGTCGCCGCAGCGAGCCCGCTCAGAACAACAAAATTTCTCAGCATGGCTTTGCTAATGCGTGGCAGGCGGGGCGATTTGATTTGAAACTCTGGCGGGTACTCACGTTGATACTCGTTATGTGAGTCGGCGTCCGCGGCACTATTTGATGACGTCGCATCGCCGATGTCTGATTGGGAGGCAGTTCTTGCTTTAGGTATCGATGAAAATCTTGAACGTATCGCTTCGACGATGGATTTTAAACGGGTAGTCATGATATCTCCTGAGTTGAAAAGTGGTTGTAAGTCCTAAAGGCGGTTGCGTTTTTTTGCATTGCCTTGAGCTGTATCTTGCCTTTTCATGCACGGAGCATTCAATGCCGATTGACAGGAAGAATGATCACTCTTTGGGCGTATTTTTTTATACGGCGGAAGAGCAGCGCCGCCGTGTGAGGAAAAACTCACAAGACTAGACTGACTTTTTGGACGAAAACAGGGATACTTGGCACGGTTCAAATAAATAGCGAAAGACGTGAATAAATGAGAGGGAGTGCCGCGTGTCGAATTTAGTGAAAGTAGCCATCATCGAAGATGATGTGCCGACTAGTAATCAATTCAAAACTTGGATAGAAGCAGCCAAGCCAGGTATTCAAATCGATCAATGGTTTAATCGCGACGATGCGGAAGCGGCCATCTTGCGCGAGCAATATGATCTGGTGGTGCTCGACATAGAATTAGGGCGAGAGCGTCACGCTGGCGTGGCAATAATTAATGCGATCAATAAAAATATCTATAAAGAGAGCAGCCCGCAAGGAAACCCACAAGGCAGTCAGCAAGCGACGCCGGTGTTAGTCGTCTCAGCGATGCCAGCAACGATTTATCGTAGCATTATGAAAGCCTTGGATGCTTGGGATTATTTGCAAAAAGCGACTTTCGAAGAATCGGATTTTATTGAGACTTTTCTCGATATGCTGCGCGCGGTGAAAGAACGTCGCCAGCAAAGACTAATACAAACGAGTAAAAAAGAAGAACCAGCATCGATAGTGGATTCTCTCAGCATAGACCCATTGCGCCAGCGTACACCGATGTGGCGCGGACAAAGGATTAATCTACCTTTAACGGCGCAACGTATTTTGGCCGTGATGTTTGAAAAACGAGGACAGATTGTTTCTTATGACGACCTTTATGAAGTGGTGAAGAGTGGTCGCAATCGCGACAATATTCGCAAACATGTAAGTACGATTCGTGACGCTTTTCGCGAAATTGATCCCGCATTTGAAGGTATAGAAAATGTCCCTATGCGTGGTTTTCGTTGGGTGGCGCATGCCTAAAGTCCAGCTTACGACTTTGCCAAGTCGCTGCGCAGCGCATTCGCTCCATTTTGACGTGGCAAGCCTATGAAACAATTTTTACTGTCATCGTATCGCTTACGCCTGCTTTTTCGGGGCGTATTTTTGCTACTAGGCTTGGCCACCATAGGTTTGGCTTTGTCGGTTTTGCAGCAAGAAAAACAGCTGAGCTATAACAACTATCAAACCAATTTCAACAAAACACGCAATCAAATCGCGGCGACTTTGCGTCACCCAGCAGGGCAATTGGCTTTGCTAAATCCTCGCAGCGAGACCGAACAAATCCATGATGGTGGCGCATTGCACCCATTGCTCTTGCCGTTTTCGGCACTGGATTTTGATGACCAGAATAAGGTGCAACAAGCGATCTCCATGTCGGGTTGTTTGGTGCAATATGGCGATGATGGCTCCTTGTGTGTGGGTATAGGGAATAATCCTTGGGCTGGTGGTTTTATTTATGTGGCGGGCAGTTTTAATAGCGCGCGTCTGGTGTCTCGGCCGCGTGGCCAAATCGGTGGTAATGAGGCGCATAGAATTCGAGTAAGTGTTGCTTTGCGTGGTGAGCACTATCAATGGATTGCGCCATTTGAAGAAGAACCTACCAATAAAAATAATGCGGGAATGAGAGGCCGCTGGGTAGGATTTTTAGAGAGCGAATTGGCGAAGCCGAATCTGCGTCCCGTGCGTGAATTTCGCGGTTGGGCATGGCAAAAATCCTTGTGCAATGAACTTGATAGAGCGGATCTTGATAGAACGGCCATCACCAGTTCCTCCGATGCGCCAATCATGGGCACTCAAGGACAATCCGATGTGAATGCTGATTGTGCTCGGAATACTTTTTTTTCCTTACGCTTGCCCATCGCCGTATTGCAAGAAGCCTTGTTTGAAAAAAAACGCCCGATTTGGCCACCGCAGGATTTAGACCAGATTCAAGTCGAATTAAGCGTGTTGGCGCCGGGTAGTGATATCCCTTTATTGGACAGTAAAAACTTACCAACCGCGTTGCCGTTTTCCTTGCACGATTTACGCAGCATGTTATTGCCTGGTGAGAGTTTGAGTATACGCAAGTCGTCAGAGAAAAAAGAGATCATCCAATTGCTAGGAAAAATTGAACAAGAAGATGAATCATGGAATCTCTTGACACGCTTGATTCGACGCTTGCCAGTCGATGAGTACGACACGCCTTTAGCAGGTAGTGATTTGATCAGCACGCCTTGAGATAATTATGAAATCACTTTAAAGGGCGATGTGCGTAGCGTCAGTAAGAGTTTAAGCGTCGTAGCGACTCGGGTGTCGTGGTTTGTCGGCGGGATGTTATTGGCCTTGCTATTGGCGTGGCTGTTGATCGAGATCAGTATTATTCGGCGTATTACTTTGTTGACTAAGCGGGCGGCCAGTTTGTCGCGCACCATGAAGGGCGCTGGCGAGCTCGATCAATTAGATGTCAGCGACCTGCGCAGTCCGGATGAATTGGGCGTCTTGGCCAGCGCTTTGCACGATTTATTACGACGCGTGAAAGAAGACGTGGAGCGTGAGACCATACGCACCGAACAAGAGAAGCAAATGTGGCATGCGGTCGGACATGAAATTATGTCGCCGCTACAATCTTTGATGGTGTTACATCAGTCGCCTGAGGATCAAAGTCATCGCTATATCAGTCGTATGCAACAAGCCATTAAAGTTTTGTATGGTAGTGCAACGCCGAGCGAAGCGTTTCAATCTACTGTTTTGCAGCTAGAAGAAATCGATATCGCACAATTTTTACAACACGTGGCAAGTAACGCTGCATGTATAGGCGTAGAACACGTTTACTACCTGGGGCCCGAGTCGCAGGTCAGGGTGAAAGTCGATGAATATTCATTGGAAGACGTCATCAGTCACCTGTTAAAAAATGCAGATCGTTATCGCCCAGTGGGGAGTGATATTCGCATTGAGCTGACGACAGATCACGCAAGTGCCACGATTTGTATTCACAATCAAGGACCGTCTATTCCGGAAAACATGTTAGATAAAATATTTGAGTATGGAGTCTCAGACCAACTCGATTCCGCTGCCAATGGCAATCGCGGTCAAGGCTTGTTTGTGGCGCAAACTTATATGGCAAAAATGGGCGGCACAATACGAGCGCAGAACGTCAATGATGGGGTTAATTTTGTACTGACTTTGATGTTGGGGGCGCATTAGCGGATTGCTAGTTTGAGACGACTTTTTTATCTCAGAGTTTACATGCAATTAGTGCGTATAAACCAGGTGGTTTAGTGCGGCGCGAATTTCAGGGATTAACTCACTGGCGCTGAGTCCAATCGGGCCAATGCCTTTTTCTACGCAACGCTCAGCACCTAGGCCATGAATAAAAGCACCCAGTCTGGCGGCGTCGAATGCGCTTAATCCTTGCGCTAACAAACTACCGCAAACGCCAGCCAACACATCGCCCGTGCCTGCCGTTGCCAATGCCGGATTGCCGCTGCTATTGATGGTGATACTCTCCTCATTGGCGATGATGCTACCCGCACCTTTGAGGATGATCGTTGCGTGAAATTTTCGCGCTAGCATTTGCGCTGCCTTGCAACGATCTGCTTGAATCTCCGCAAGGCTACAGTGTAATAGTCGTGCCGCTTCTAAGGGATGGGGCGTGAGTAGGGTGCGCCATGCGGTGTTTAATTTTTTTTGATTTGAGTTTGTGCGAATTGATCTCTCGCGACAACTTTGTGTTAACGCTTGATCGTCTGCAATTAGATTTAAGGCATCGGCATCGAGTAATAAAGTTGGTGCTTGATGCAGTGCTAGTTGCAATAATTCGCGTGCTGAATCGGCACGTCCCATGCCGGGGCCGAGCACCAGATTCGCTTGAGAAAAATCACATCGGTCTGCGGCTCTGATCATGAGCTCTGGGTAAGCTGCGCGAATGCCAAACTCCATTTCAAGCAATGCGACGTAGACACGACCCGCACCTGTCAATAGGGCGGCGCACCCCGCTAGCAGCGGTGCGCCTTGCATTCCCTGACAACCACCGACAATCAAAACGTCGCCATAGCTGCCTTTGTTGCTGTCATGTTTGCGTACTTTAATTAAAGTAGCTTGTGCATCTGGATCGGTGAGTTGCGCAAAGGCTGGTGGGTAATTTTGTAAATTGATACCGAGATGCGCCACGCTCACGAGTCCCGCGTGGTCTTTCCCTTGTGCGGTATGTAAGCCAGGTTTGTTTGCAATGAAGCTTATCGTGTGGCTCGCGACGATCGCGATGCCTTCAGCATGCTCAATCGCATTTGCTTCGCCGTGGTCGACTGGATTTGCTAAGACAATTTGTCCCGTGTCGGCGTGGATGCCGCTAGGGATGTCGAGCGCGATTACAGGGCATTTTGCCTGCTTATTGATAGACTGAATCAGTGTGGCGATAGCGCCCGTTATTGGACGACTTAATCCTATGCCAAATAGACCGTCTACAATCAAATCATATTGTGCCGGATTAAATTGCTGCGCTTGGTCTAGATTTAGCCATCGCATAGGCGCTGACTGTGCTCTTTGTAGTGCTTGTTTCGCTTCCTCTGAATAGCTGCTTGTGTCGCCACACGCTATGACGTGAAGAATATATTGCGTTGTATTTTCTGTTTCGGGGCTGTGTATTTCGTGAGACTGAGAAAGTTGAAAGGCGAGCTCAAAAGCATCACCACCATTGTCACCAGGGCCAGCCAGAATGGCAATTTTCTTAGTTGTAGAAGAAGCGAGGAGTTGAGTGATGAGCGGCACGGCACTAGCACCTGCTAAGCGCATCAAGCTACCACTAGCAAGCTTTGCTTTCTCACTTAACTCAATCTGTCGTATCTGCGAAATCTGATAGAGCGCATGGTCTTGCATTGCAAAAATTCCTCAAAAGTTGTTTTGACTTTATTTGATCGGGCGCAAAGCTTTGAGACTGGCACCGTCGCCTAGCGAAGAAACGGATTCAATGAGATGCTGGAATATGCTCTCTA
>CAYXJI010000228.1:0-6519 GCA_964465175.1 uncultured Burkholderiaceae bacterium
TACTGTCTGATTTCTTCCGCAAGTCGCCCCAATGGCACCGGCCAACGTCGCTTGATTTCGGTGGTAACTGGCACCAAGAGCGATCAAATTCGCGCGCAAGAAAGCTTAAAACTATTGAACTGGGGTTATCTCAATTTTGACACCGTCAAACTTTATGGCAAAGGCATCGCAATCGCAACGCCCGATGTGTGGAAAGGTAGCCAAGGTCAAATCAAAATCGGTTTTAATCAAGACCTGTATGTCACCTTACCAAAAGGTAGTGCGGCGCGCATGAAACCAGCTTTAGAGCGTAAAGACCCCTTGGTTGCGCCGATAGCTGCGAATAGCCGTGTTGGTACGATGAAGATGATGTTAGACGGTAAACCCGTCGCTGAATTTCCAGTTTTAGCCTTAGAAGAAGTGAGTCAAGCCAGCATCTTTGGTCGCGCTTGGGATTCGATACGTCTCTTGTTCAAATAATTTAGCCACCTCAATTTAACCCAGAATTTCCATGAGGATTTGCGATGAAGACGGATGCGCTTTTCGAGATGGTTTTGATGCGAATGAGGCGCCAATAGCGAGCTATTGGCAACGAAGAGCAGCAAAAATAGCCGAAAATGCGCCGTCAACACGCCAATAGCACCGCAGATGCGTCTAATGGAAATTGGGGTTTAAAGTGCTTTAGCTCGTTTTAGACACATCTTTATCCACCACAGATTTCGCTAATTTCGGTAAAAAAGCGACGATCGCCAACCACACAACAAACTGCAAACCAAAACGCAAAGCGGCAAAACATAAAGCAAAAACCAACATTTGCGCCACGGTTTGCAAACCACCGATCCCTGCAGCCTGCACCAACAAAAACGCAGCATAGCCGGAGAGAAAGGTGACAGGAAACATGAACCACCACTGCTTTTGTAAATTTTTAGGCATTGTCCTAGATTCCTCAACTGTAATCGCTCGCATCATACTCGTTATTGCTAATCGATAGGAAGCGGCATCTCTATGGATGCTTGGTTCTTCAACGCGACATAGTCAATTCCATGCATCGCTGTTAACAACATATCGCCATTGTCGGCCACGCGAAACGCGCCATATCGTGCTTTTTCATAAGCTTGCGCCTGCCCTTCTTCAAAAAAATAAGCGTTGGTCGCAAATTTCACTTGGTCATTACGGATACGATAGCGCAATAAGATTTCATTCGCTTGCACCGATTCACCCGGTCTTGCAATCCGCTGAAAATGCCCGACGCCGTGCGCATCCAAAGTCACAATCAAATGGCCATCCAAGGGAAAATTGCTTTCACTATCGCTACGAAGACCATTGCTCAAACCCCACCGAGAATTAGGAAAAACTTGGTCTGTAATCTTGAGCCGCAAGGCCATGTAGTCGCCCTGCATTAAAGAACGAGGATCAACCGGTGCTAATTCCAATAGCACTAATTTACCGTCATTCAGTAAATGTTCACGCTGCATGATGTTCCAATTGACCGCGAGTAGCACAAGGATGCCCGCAGCAACGGCCACACCAGCGCGTGCTTTTCCACTCAAATTCAATAATCGCTGTAGCATCGCTTACACTCCTTCTTCGGTTAGCTGGTCCACCTGCGGCAATAGACGATAGAGCAAATAACGCACTGCCAACAACAACACAGCCAAACTCAGTAAGACGATAGACTTGTACAGCAAACTGACTTGCAATTGGTAGTAGTAATGCGATAAGAAGCTCAACAGCGCAAGCAAGCCCACGCCCAACAAAATGCGATTAGAAAAACTAAACGCGATGCAGATTAATAAGATCGCGCTACTCAAACCAGGCGCAACATAAGAAAAACCGCATAACATCCCAGCGCCCAACAGTGCGAAGACCCCAATACCAGAGCTTAGGCTTACTTGTTCGCGGCGCAATACCAAGGCCAGTGCCAGTAGCAAAGCGAGATTCACCAGACTCGCGCCGATCTGCCAGGTGTATTTTACCCATAGAAACTCAGACGCATGCCAATAGAAAGGCGACGCAAACCGAGCACCGACGACAAACAGCAAGGCTAACGCCAAACCATAAGCAATTGGACGCCAAAACGCTGGCTGCCTTAATAATTGCGGCGACCACCATAAGAGCGTTGCGGCAAGCGCCAAGACACCATGCAACAAGCCGACAAAGCCCACTTGCTGCAGCAACAAATAGGCCGCACCAACAGACGCCAAGCAAGTAAGAAAACGATGAATAAAATTCGGCATACAAACCATCAAGAACAGTTCTATCAGCAATAGAAAAGCATACAAGGAGGTGTCGTGAGAACGAAATTTATCAAACAAGCCAAACACTATAAAACCCTGCCCCGCAAGACTCACAGCCAACGCAAACTGCGCCACAAAATCTTGATTTTTTACCGCACGAAACAGTACATAGGCGCCAGTACACAAAGCTACCCCTATACTAAAACTGGCTACGGCGCTATCCATCACAAATGAAAAACCAATGCCGACAAAGGCCATCAAAAACAGCGCGCCCAACCAACCCGCAAAACCCAGCATCACACGGATATACCAAGCTTGTTGCACACTACTTTGATCGACGCTCATGGGAGGCAAATTGCCTTGCACGATATTTTGTTGCAACAATTGTTCCCACAAACGTTCACGGGGCGTCAATCCATCATTAAAGTTCAATAGAGAATTCATGCTTGCATCTCCTTCGCCACTTTTTTCAACCAGAGACCACCCCACGCGGAAGAGCCGATAATCAACAAGCCAACCAATAGAAACCCGCCGGCATCGCTATGATGCAAAACGCTACGTCCAACCCAGGCATTCGCGCAGATGATCAAACTCAAGACACCACCAGCCAATACAAACAAATCACGAAGAACTTTTCGATACAAGGTGAAACAGGCGAGCAGCCACGCGATGTAGACGAAAAACACCATCATGGCGAGTGCCATATCCGCCCTTGCCGACCATGAATTGGTTTTGAAGATCGCATTGAGCATCAGCACGGTGATCAGACTGCCACTTGCCGTCGCGACTACCCGCACTGACCAACGTTCACGCAAATGTGCTACACCTCGCCACGCCGCCAATTCCCAAGCGATCAAGACCAGCGTGTTCAGCACAAACAAGGTCCAAATCTGCGCATCAGTGCTAAATAGCAGCCCCCAAAATCGACCAAAAGTCTGAAAATACAACATGATTGCCATATTCACCAATAACAAGCAAAATAAATACATGGCGCCCAATTGCGCTAGTACTACCCAAGCAAAAATTGCCATCGCCCAAGCACCAAATAACTCATACGTATCGGCACCAGTTTGATAGGTTTGTCCCACCAAGGCCAGCAAGGCACCAACGAACAGGCTCGCCAACAACAAGCTGGCTTTCCCCTTCATATCACTCAAGCCAAAGCGCCAACAGGCCAACAAACTCAGAACTATGGCTGCTTCGACTAGGGCAAACTTGGCGTAGCGCCCCATGGCTTGCCAGTTATACGCAAGAAAAAATATGCCTGCCGCCCCGAGTGCAATCACGCCGCACCACAACAGCATGTGATCAATGAATTGCCGCCATTGCTTAGCGCTAGGATGCATGCCAGACAAGGCCAAGGCTTGCGCCTCACGCCCCCGCGCAATCCGCCCTTGCGCAAGCCAATCCAAGACTTCCAATTGATTTTCCATCACACCTCCCTGCAAAAAAGGAAACAATGCAACAATAGTAACATCGCTGATATCATTTCCGTCCAGCCAAATTTAAAAAGTGGCAAACACCGCCGCAATAAGTAGCTCAGCATGCACCCGCCGCTACTTCTACAGTTCAAAGTCACAAGTGTTTTACAGCAAGGATGACAAACAAGGCTTGCCCTCAACGAGATAGGCGTTCAGACTATTGGTTTTGGGGTAAATGCCCCCATTTAGACCACTGAAACAGGGCGAATTGCCCGATTTTTGGCAAAAATTGCCAAAACATCCTGACAAAAACCAACATTCAGCTTGTCTTTTTTAGAAGTTTTATCATGCGCGAAATCAAACCCGAAGACAGTCTTATTGAATACCCATGCGACTTTCCCATCAAAGTCATGGGCATCATGCAAGATGCATTTGCCCAAACCATGGTCGAAGTGGTGATGCTCCACGATCCTACTTTTCACGCAGGCAAGTTAGAAATGCGCCCATCGAGCAAAGGGAATTACTTGGCATTAACGATCACCATTCGTGCGACTCATCGTGAACAGCTCGATAATCTCTATCGTGATTTATCGTCGCACCCTATGGTAAAAATGGTGCTGTAAAACTCACCTCAATAATTTCATTGAATGCCTCTGCGAAGCTGAGAATTTCATCCCTTCGCAATCTGATCGATTCACTATGCCAGACTTACACTCCATCGTCGAAAAACAAAAAGCAGGCGCTCGCTTTGTCGTCTCAGCGCCCATGCTAGGTGTCGATCTCATCACATTTGACCGACTCGCTACTACTTGGGCCGAAAACGGCGGCCCTGGCTTTGTAGTGGATGGCATTCCATTTCGCAAAGTCATCAATGGCCAATTTTTAATCCAGCGCGTGACGCTCAAGCGCACGGAAACAGAATGAGTGATCCGGCATCAATGACGCAGCCTATTTTGATCCGCCAGCGTGGTCGCGAAGACTATGCCGACAGCTTTACCGCGATGCGCAGCTTTACCGACGCTCGTACTGCCGACACCCCGGATGAACTATGGATCGTGGAACACCCCCCCGTATTTACCTTAGGCTTAGGCGCGGATCCATCACATGTACTGGCAGCGCATGATATTCCCGTAGTGCAAACAGATCGTGGTGGTGAAGTGACTTATCACGGGCCTGGACAAGTGGTCATTTACCTCTTGATCGACCTCAAGCGCCGCCACACAAAAGGCCGCTTATTCGCGCGTGAATTTGTGCATCAAATTGAACAAGCGGTGATCGACACCCTAGAGGCGTATAATATCGGCGGTGAACGTATCGCTGGCGCACCCGGCATTTACCTGAAAGCAGGCAAATGGCAAGGTGCAAAAATCGCCGCCCTAGGGCTCAAAGTGCGCGCCAATGGCTGCACCTATCACGGGGTTTCGCTCAACGTGGCAATGGACTTACAAGCATTTTCTTGGATTAACCCTTGTGGCTACGAAGGGCTCGCCACAATAGACATGCAAACCCTTAACGTACACGCGCCGCTGGAACAAGTACAAATCGCCTTAGCACAACGTTTACAACATTTATTGACCGCCGCCTAATTGCGCTATTAACTGAGCTATGAACTAAGCTATGACTACCGAAAACACGCCACTCGCCGCCGATAATACTAACTACGACCCAACAGAAAAACAAAAGGGAGCGAGTAAAACTTCCCGTATTCCTATCAAGATCGTACCGGCGGAGCGTTTGCCTAAGCCCGATTGGATCCGCGTCAAAGCAGGTTCGCCGACCACGCGTTTCTACGAGATCAAAGACATTCTGCGCGCGAATAAATTAGTCACGGTCTGCGAAGAAGCGACTTGCCCGAATATTGGCGAATGCTTCGGCAAAGGTACGGCCACTTTCATGATCATGGGTGACAAGTGCACTCGTCGTTGCCCATTCTGCGACGTCGGTCATGGCCGCCCAGATCCTCTCGATGTCAATGAGCCGCTCAATTTGGCGAAGACAATTGCTGAATTACGTTTAAGCTATGTCGTCATCACCTCGGTCGATCGCGATGATTTACGCGACGGCGGCGCAGCGCATTTTGCCGAATGCATCACCAAAATTCGCGAGCTATCACCGATGACACGCATCGAAATTCTGACACCCGATTTCCGTGGTCGCATGGACAGAGCCTTAGAAATTCTCAATATGGCACCACCCGATGTGATGAATCACAACTTGGAAACAGCACCACGTTTATACAAAGAAGCACGCCCAGGCTCGGACTATGACTACTCTTTGAATCTTTTAAAACGCTTCAAAGAAAAACATCCAAACGTCCCAACCAAATCCGGCATCATGGTTGGCCTAGGTGAAACCGATGAAGAAATCCTACAAGTCATGCGCGACCTGCGCGCCCACAACGTCGACATGCTCACCATCGGCCAATACTTAGCGCCTAGCGGCCATCATTTACCAGTACGCCGCTACGTGCATCCAGACGTCTTCAAGATGTTTGAAGAAGAAGCTTACAAAATGGGCTTTGCTCATGCGGCGGTGGGTGCGATGGTACGATCTTCCTATCACGCGGATCAACAGGCGCATGGGATAGGGACGGATGTGAAGTAAGTTGTATTATTTGTCTAGCGGCAGGCATCTCATAGAGAGCCTGCCGTTTTTTTTGTCTATTTGAACCCAGATTTCCATTCGGCGCACCTGCGGTGTTACTTTGCGTGCTGACGGCGCATTTTCGGCTATTTTTGCTACGCATCGTTGCAAATAGCGCGCTATTAGCGCCTCTTTCTCATCAAAACACTCGCGAAAAGTGCATCCGTCTTCATCGCAAATCCTCATGGAATGGTATGAACACTCCCCTCCGGCAACGGAATGAGGTCTGTGGGGATAGA
>CAYXJI010000229.1:0-6485 GCA_964465175.1 uncultured Burkholderiaceae bacterium
TCAAACTTACTAATGCTTTTTTTTCCTTGACCACAGTTTGTTTATTTTTAGACATTTTTAAAAAGAATGATAAGGAGTAATGGTTAAAAAGAAGGAAAGAAGCAACGAAATGGGTCTCCAACTGACAAAACACTTAAAAAACGCCGTAAAAGTGCTGTACAGCCGTGCATAATTGCCCCGTATTAGACATTATTTCCAAACGGAAATCAATTCATAAGCGCTAGCAAATTAGCTAGTAAGCGCGCAAGCCCCCTCAAATTATAAGACGTGCGCTCCACGCGCTCCAGCTTATTTAAGCGGAATAGGCAAACCCGCTTCTACCGGTACCGCCGTCACACTATTTTGCGGCGATCCCTCAATCAGCTTGTCTGAATAGGTCAAATAGATCAGCGTATTTCTCTCCACATCGACCATGCGCACGATACGCAATTTTTTAAACAAGATAGAAAGACTTTGATGAAAGACTTCCTCTTGCTGCTTCAAAGGCTTCACAAAACTAATTGCCCCCACTTGACGGCAAGAAATCGATGCTTCGGCCTTATCTTCCGCCAAGCCCAAACCACCTTTAATCCCGCCAGTTTTAGCCCGCGACACATAGCAAGTCACGCCTTTAACTTTGGGATCATCATAGGCTTCCACCACAATTTTGTGATCAGGACCAATCAGTTTAAATGCGGTATCCACACTACCCACTTTTTGCGCAAAAGCACATTGCGAGAACAACAAGACACTAACAACAGCAATTTTAAAAAAACTCATGACAAATCCTTAGGCTAGATGATCAACAAAAATACTACTTTACGCGAATACCGATAAGCTCCATCGCTTTTCTCTGCCCCCCACTGCGTCTCTGCGTCTCTGCGCTGTGGGGTTTAAAGTGTAAATTGGTTTCACTACTTTACGCTAATTTCCTGCTACAATCGCGCCCCATGTTCTCGTCCCCCTTATTCCATCGCCTGCGTCGCACGAACAAACTCGTGATCGCTGTGTTATTCCTGTACGGATTAACGCTGGGTGTCGCTATGGCTGCACCGATGATGGCGGGAAAAGGTATCAGCATGGTATGTACCAGCACGGGAATTAAATTCGTCAACGAGTCTGGCAAGATCGTCGAAGGCAAATCCGTGACCCACACTTTGGATTGCTCCTTCTGCGTCCCCACTGCGCTGTCACCCGACATGCCTATGCCAGAAGTAGCGCCACCCGTGCATGCGCTGTCTTATGCAACGCAATCGATTCCGGCGGCACGTCTAGCCGCCATCGTCTCGGCTCCCCTGCCCGCCCGCGGGCCACCGCTGTTCCATTAAATCAAATTGTCTGTCCGCTAGGCTCGTGAAATTTTGCGTAGCGACAGCCCAGTTCCTGAATCATGCACCGCGTTGAAATATTTCACACGCTTACGCCTGCTTCTACTTTGATTTTTTTCGCGTCGTCGCTCTACGTCAACGCGAAGTATGAACACGAATTTTATGAAAAACACACTTCAACACCGTGCCATTGCCTTAGCAATTGCTGCCGCTTTTCCACTTGTTTCCTCAATCGCCATCGCCACCGACGATTTAAAAACGTCAGCGATAGAACGCGTCACCATCAAAGGTGATCGCCCAACCACTTTACCAACCGAAATCCCCACCACCATCGAAGGCATCAATGCCAAGACGCTAGAAACTACCATCAATGCGATTGATGCAGAAGATGCGCTGAAATATCTACCTAGCTTGTTAGTTCGCAAGCGCTATGTCGGCGATTACAATCACGCCGTCTTGGCGACGCGTGCCTCCGGTACTGGTAATAGCGCACGCTCTTTTGTGTATGCCGATGGGATATTGCTCTCCAACTTACTAGGCAATAGCGCCAATTTTACGCCACGCTGGGGCATGGTCACACCTGAAGAGATACAACGTGTCGATGTCTTGTATGGTCCGTTTTCCGCTGCCTATGCGGGTAACTCGGCGGGCGCGGTGGTCGACTATGTGACGCGCATGCCAGAAAATTTTGAAGAGAGCGGCACCGATCAACGCTATAGCGGCAAACAATTGAGCGCCAGTCTTGGGAATAAACAAGGCGCGTTTTCGTGGTGGGCAAATATCAATCGCTTAGATAGCGAAGGCCACCCTATCGTCTTTGCAAATAAATTACTTTCAACTGGCGTCACGAGCACTGCGGGCAAACCAGTCACAGGGGCAATCCCAGGCAAAAATCCGCAAGGACTCGATTGGTGGTTAATCGCCTCGACAGGGCAATACCACACCATACAAGATCACGCCAAAATCAAGCTGGCCTACGACCTCACATCAACCCTCCGTGCGAGCTACAGCTTAGGCGTATGGCGTAATGACATGAACAGTGGTGTACAAACCTATTTACGCGATACCGCTGGCAATCCTGTGTATAGCGGCGACGTGAATATCGCCGGCAAAAAATATACGATTAATCCTACCGATATCGCCAACAACAAAAATCAATTAGAACATGTCACGCACGGCTTGAATGTAAAGAGTAATACCAAAGGCGTATGGGATTGGGAAGTCGCCGCCAGCCTCTACGACTACCAAAAAGACATTGCACGCGCGCCAACGGTCGCGATTCCAGTTGCCGACACCGGTGGCGCAGGTCGCATCACCAATGGCAGCGGCACAGGTTGGAATACACTCGCATTAAAAGGCATCTGGCGTCCAAACACCCACCACACCACCGAATTTGGCTATCAACGCGAAGCGTACAAATTACGTACTTTGGTCTCCGACACCAACAACTGGATAGACGGCAATGCGCTCAAACGCTTCTCGGCTTTTCAAGGCAACTCTGAGCTCAACAGTGTTTATCTCCAAGACGCTTGGCGCATCAATCCAGAATGGAAAGCCATCGTAGGCGGTCGCTTTGAGCAATGGTCTGCGCATGATGGTGCCCTGTCCAATGCCACCACGACGCTGCCGTTCGCCAAGCGTGATGAATCTTATTTCTCACCAAAAGCTGCACTGGCCTATCGCGCCAATGACGACTTGACGCTGAAAGCATCACTCGGTCGTGCGGTGCGTATGCCCACCGTCTCTGAGCTTTACCAAGGTACGGTTTCCACCCAAACCATCGTCAACAACGACCCCAATCTCAAGCCAGAAAAATCCTGGACTAGCGAATGGAGCGTCGAGCAATCCTTAAACAATGGCAAAGGTTTACTACGCGCCACCTTCTTCCGTGAGGACACGGTCGATGCCTTATATTCGCAAACGAATACTTCAGTCACACCCAGCATCACGAATATTCAAAACGTCGACAAAATCCGCACCAATGGCTTGGAAATCGCCTATCAGGCAAGTGACGTTGGGATCACCGGTCTCGACCTCACTGCCAGTGTGACTTATGCCGATTCTAAGATCGTTAAGAACGATAAATTTGTGAAAAGCGTAGGGAAATGGCAGCCACGCGTCCCCAATTGGCGTGCCAATTTTGTCGCCAGTTATCGTCACAACGATCAGCTAAGCACCACATTCGCGGTGCGTTATAGCGGTCGCCAATACGGTACGCTGGACAACAGCGACATTAACGAATTCACCTACACCGGTGTCTCGCGCTTTGTCGTCGCCGATCTACGCGTGCGCTACAAAATCGATCAGCAATGGAGCGCGGCAGTCGGTATCGATAATTTGAACAATAAAAAATACTGGGCCTTCCACCCTTACACACAACGCAGTGTAGTGGCGGAGCTGAAGTTTGATTATTGAGTTTGATGATTGAGTGAAAAATCCTAGGGCGGGTGCAACCCGCCCTACAAAAAACCGATATGCGGCATAAGGAAACAAACATGCAAACACAAAACCAAGGCAGCGCCCTACTTCAACGTGTTTTTTGGCGGCTACATTTTTTGGCAGGCTTACTCACTGCGCCGATTATCCTTTTTGCCGCATTGACTGGCTTGCTGTATGTCTTCACACCGCAAATAGAAGCCTGGCGTCACGCTGCGCTAGATACGGTGAATGCGGTGGCACCACATCGAAATCTAGACGCACAAATCGCCGCCGCGAAAGCGCAATTTCCGAACGACACACTACGCACGATTATTCCTGCTTTTACCGGCACTCAGACCACACAAATCATTTTCGGTGACAAGAAGAAACGCGCAGCAACTACCTCCCCTGAAACCATCAAAGCAAACGACGCGAATAATTCAGAACACCAACATCACGCCACAGCCACAGCTTCGGAGAGTCCTTTCATCGCCTATCTCAATCCAGGCACGCTAGCATTACAAGGCACGATCGCCGAAGACGGTCGCTTTAAAGAATGGGCGAGCAAATTACATTCGACCGCGTTGCAAGGCGATGGCTGGCGCTGGTTGATTGAGTTAGGGGCAAGTTGGATGGTCATGATGCTGATCACCGGCATTTACTTATGGTGGCCACGCGGCAAAGCCAATTGGCGCAGTGTGCTACGTTGGAATCGCAGTCAAAATCCGCGCGTCAACTGGCGTTATTTTCACAGCGTCAGCAGTGTCGTTTTCAGCGCACTGACCTTGACCATTCTACTCACAGGAATCACTTGGTCTAAGTACGCGGGTGACAATTTCAGAGCGATGCAAACCGCACTCAAGCAGTCCTCGCCCCGAGCACCTAAGGAATTACAATCGGCATACACGCCAGAGATAGTTGCAATGAGCGCAGAGGCGATTTATCGCAAAGCACGCCAACTCGCGCCCGAGATACAAATGCAATTGACGCCGCCCAAATCCGAACGTGGGGTCTGGCGCATAGAGAGCTATGATCGCACCCAGCCACAAAAACGTTTTCAACTTGTGCTCGACGCCTACACCGGCGCGGTGCTGTATCAATCGGGCTGGGGCAATCTCCCTTTACTGGCGCAAGCGACTGCGGTCGGTTTTCCCTTTCATCGCGGCGAATTTGGATGGTGGAATCAAGCCCTACTTATTCTCGTTGCGCTCTCGACGATTTTTTCTGTGGTGTCTGGCTATGTCATGTGGCTACAAAGACGCAAAGCAGGCAGCCTGTCCGCGCCCGCCATCAATCGCAGCCACGCGTTAGCGATTCCGTGGTGGCTATACCTTATCTTCATCATACTGGGCTACGCGCTACCGGTTTTTGGCATCAGCCTTGTGTTGTTGCTCATGGTTGAAAGCGTGACGATGCTCCTGCGACGCAAAACAAATCAAGCTTAGGAAAATGTATATGCACACCCTAATGACAAGCCATCAAACACGTCGAACTTTTTTAGTAAGTAGCTTGGCGCTTGCGCTCACGGCATGTGACAAAGCCGCACTCAAATTCAACAGCATCGACATAACGAATGCCCCGTATTGTCGCGATTTCAAACTGCAAGACAGCGACGGCAAAACGCGCCAACTCAGTGAGTTTAAGGGACGCTTTGTTCTGGTTTTTTTTGGCTTTACACAATGCCCCGACATCTGTCCCACCGCCCTGGCACGCGCTGCTGCGGTCAAACAATTGCTCGGCAAAGACGGTGATCAATTACAAGTAATTTTCATCAGCATCGATCCCGAACGCGACAGCGCCGATCTCATGCGCGCCTACACGCAGAATTTTGACGCCAGCTTTATTGGCCTACGCGGCAATGCCGAGCAGACCAAACAAGTCGCCGACGAATTCAAAGTGTTCTATGCTAAAGTCGCCACTGGCAGCAGCTACACCATGGATCATTCCACGCTCAGCTACCTATTTGACGCCAAAGGCAAAATCCGCTTAGCGATGCGGCACGAACACAATGCAGATCAATTTGCCGCCGATATTCGTCAACTAATGAAGCAAGCATCTTGAGTTCTTTAATATTCGTTTGTAGTAAATCTATTTTATGTAGTCCCCATCACCGAAAGGAAAGACCATGAAAAAAATCATTACCCCCCTCTTCGCCGCACTCAGCTTAACGATCAGCGCTGCTGCGTTTTCTCAAGTTGCCGTCAAAGATCCTTGGGTACGCGCCACAGTCCCACAACAAAAAGCCACAGGCGCCTTCATGCAATTAACCGCCACGCAAGATATGAAAATAATTTCTGCAAGCTCCCCTGCAGCCAAAAACGTCGAGATTCACACCATGGAAATGGACAAAGACGTCATGAAAATGCGCCAAATCACGAGCCTCGATCTTCCCGCAGGTAAAGCCGTCGAACTCAAGCCAGGTAGCTATCACGTGATGTTGTTAGGCTTAACCGCCCAAGTTAAAGAAGGCGATGTGATTCCTTTGACCTTAACCGTCGAAGGCAAAGATAAGAAGACACAAACGATAGAAGTAAAAGCGCTAGGCAAGGCGATGGCCGCTGCTGCGCATAAGATGTAATTTGCGCCCGCGTGATCTAGAATTAAAGCATTTCTAGATCACAAGCATAGGCTGGCGTTTAGACAGATTTTAAAACTCATGCTCAAAAAAGATACGAAATATTCTGGCATTTACATCTTTGTTGCTTATTTAGGGAAACGCAGATTTATTCCTAAATCTTGCGAACGATACTCGAACGCAAA
>CAYXJI010000230.1:0-6463 GCA_964465175.1 uncultured Burkholderiaceae bacterium
AAAGATGCTGAGCCGAATTTGAGTGTGATCTTGGGCGGTGCCGGTACCAGTTTAGAAGAATTGGTTGGGGCTTATCGTTCTTTGGCGATGAAGGGCATGGCCGGCACGCCAAGAATCACACCCGACGCGCCCGTGCGTGAAGCTCGCATGATGAGCGAAGGCGCGGCCTTTATCATTCGCAGTATTTTGGAGAGCGGCGGACACCCTGATCAACCCTTTGTGGAAACCGACAATAGCGGTGTACGACTGGCATGGAAGACCGGCACCAGCTACGGATTTCGTGACGCGTGGGCAGTCGGTGTGAGTGGTCGCTATACCTTGGGCGTGTGGATAGGTCGCCCCGACGGCACGCCGAATCCAGGTTTTTTTGGCGCCAATGTGGCGGCACCTTTGTTGCATCAAATTGCCTTTGCCTTGCCGCGCAGTGAACTACTGAGCCAAGTCAGACCGAAGGAGGTCACGGTGGCGCAAATTTGCTGGCCCTTGGGCACGGCAGCCAGTACCACTGCGCCGGAACATTGTCATCAAAAACGTAGCGCTTGGGTGTTGCGCGATACCATACCGCCGAGCTTACCGGATCGCTTGCGGGCGCGTAGTTTGATCGAGACGATTTGGATAGATCCTGTGAGCCATTTACGCAGTTCACCATCCTGCCATGCGCAAGCCGAACCGCGCGAGGTCGCCCGTTGGCCATCCTTATTAGAAGCATGGTTAACGCCACAGCAAAAGCAAGACTTGGGGTTGGTGCCTTGGTCGCCCGATTGCCCGCAAATTTATAGTGTAGGCTTTATTCGACTGTTGGGTATGCTCCAATGCAGTCGTTTGCGCACGTTGCCGGGTAAGCATGACATTCAAGTGAGCCTAGATGCGGTCGGCGGTAGCGGTCAACATTATTGGTTGCTCGATGGCCGACAAGTTGCACTCGGGCAGAAGAAACGTCAAACTTTTATCGTGAACACCGCCGGCCCGCACAGCATCACCGTCATCGATGCAGCAGGTCATGTGGCGAGTGTGAGTTTTAGTGTGGATAAGCGCTAATATCAACGTAGCGAATTTTTAGGCGACTAATTTCTGTGCTGGTGTGACTTCGGCATGTACTTTTGCGGCGAGGATTTCTAGATAGCGCGTTTGCGTTTTCAGGGAAAAACCCGACGAATAAGGATTCATAAAGCCATGACGACAGCCTAAGGCAATTTCTGCCTCGTGTCCGCGATCCTGCAAGCTTTTCACGACTTGCTTGACTTGAAATGCCGCTTCCAGTTCCGCAAAAATAAAGTGGGTAGGGCAATGGCTGACCATGTCTAGATAGTTGCGAATGCGTGAACCATAAAACAGTGTCGCGCTGCGAAATTGTGCTGCCCGGGCTGCGCTCTCCATCCACCAAGCGCTAGCACCTACGCTAAAGCCTATGAAGTGTTGCAACTGAGTTTGTCCTTCCATACAGCGCAGGATTTTTTTTGCATAAGCCGCCACACCGCCACTCGCCAAAAAAGCTTGATAGGCTTGCTGCTCGGTGTGAACTTGAAAGTCAGCTTCGAAGGGACTAAGAACTAAGCAGGGCATCTGGAGTTGACGACATACACTAGCGATGGCAGGGGTATTTCCAAAGACGTCGGTGGCAATTAAAACAGTGGCGCGCATTGCAGCTAACTTCAGCGAAAACTGAAGTGAAAACAAAAAGAGCGCGCAGCGTAGCGGACATCCTTGTAAAAGGCAAGCCGGATTTAACCCAAATTTTCCATTCGGCGCACCTGCGGTGCTATTGGTGTGCTGACGGCGCATTTTCGGCCATTTTTGCTGCTCTTCGTTGTCAATAGCTCGCTATTGACGCCTCATTCGCAACAAAACTGTCTCAAAAAGTGCATCCGTCATCATCATAAATCTTAATGGAAAATCTGGGTTTAATATTGGCGGTGCTTGGTGCCTAGTTTGAAGGGGAAATCGAAGTGGCGTTTGAAGTAGTATACTTGCGCCTCTTTAGGCACACTGTCATTAAGCGATAGTGGCGTCCTTTCAGCATTTAATCAGAACAGAGCGTAAAAAAATATGAAATTTTATCGTTGGTTGGTGGTGGGTTTATGTAGCTTGAGTTTGTTAGCTTGTTCGCGTGGTGACGGAATAGCGGAGCAAGAAAATTTAGCTCGAGGTTCGGTTCAGGTTCGTGCACTAACAATGCGTGATGCGGTGGTTGGTGGTGGCGCTCAAGCGCAAACCGGTCATGTCGTCACTGTCCATTACACAGGCTGGTTGTACGATACTCGCCTCGCCGACTTTCGGGGCAAAAAGTTCGATAGTTCATTGGATCGTGGTACGCCATTTTCTTTTACGCTCGGCGCTCAGCAAGTGATTAAAGGATGGGATGCTGGTGTAGTCGGCATGCGAGTAGGAGGCAAGCGGACCTTAATCATTCCTAGCGAAATGGCCTATGGTAGCGGCGGTCGAGGCCCGATTCCAGACGATGCGGCTTTGGTTTTTGAGGTCTTGCTCATCGATGTAAAGTAAGTCGTCGCCAATCCGAGAGTGCGCGAACAAGATCGCCTTATTTTTCATAGATTATTTCAAATGGATCATTTTTTCCTCAGCTTGGCAAAATCTTCTGGCTCCCACGGACGCATCGCCATTAACAAGCCTAAGCCTTCACGTTTCTTTAAAGGCGACTGCAAGCTCTCGGCATGTAATTCAGCGAAACGTCGTTTTAATTGCCGCAACTCGGTTTGTAATTTCATGGCAGCCGCTTCGGTCAGCATGCCGTGGGTAAAGATGAAATTTTCTTTGGCTTGATGAAAGTGGGCATTCAAAAAATCCGCTAAGCCCTCTTTTTCAAAGTAAGTTTTGATCGGCCCTTGTGGTAGCCAGTCAAAGTCGCGACTGATATTGAGACGTATGCGATTGCCTGGTAGTAGGCTGATCAAGCCTAGTTGGTCTAGCTTTAATAATTTTTGCAGACACTCGGTTTCGCGTAGCGCATAGACTTGCAAAATATCTTGCATGCTCCAGTGATTGATCGCACACACCGCCACCAATAACAACTGATGATCCGAGACCAGTTCCTTTTCTTGCAAGGCGCTCAGTGTGCTCATTTTTTCTTGTGCCAGACTGGCTTCCTGGGTCAATTCCGATAGGCTAAAACCGAGGTAATGGCTGATCTGTATGATGCGCTCTAAGCTGATGGTAGTGTCATTGCTGTCAGCGAAGAGGCGCTTAATGCTGGCTTCGGATAATTGCAAAGTCTGCGCCAAATCGCGATAGGTTTTGCCTTGTAATTTGAGTTGTCGCTTAATGGTTTTGAGAAGCTGTGTGATTTCGGTCATGGCTTATTTTGGGTGTGTCGATGGTCGAGTTAATTGCATGGGCTTAGCGTTTTCTTTGGAAACAATGCTGCTAGCGAGATCTTGAACAATAGCGTAAATTTGAAATGGAAAGTGGCGCTTGATGCGACTTTTTTGCAGATTGTAAGCCACTTTTTGCATTTGTCTATGCCTAGTGCAGTGCCACACGCATGCTGCGAACTTGTTCTCACCATGTTCTCAACCGAGCCAATCTCGCTATGAAAAAAATCCTGCACAGCTTGCCGACCGTAATCACTTTGTTGTCCATCTTGGGTTTGAGTTGGCTCGGCATTATTCCGCAGCTCGATAATTATCACGCCTTTGCCGATCAAACCAATGTCCATACTTTATTTGGCGTGGTGCCACATGCGATCGACGTATTGAGTAATCTCTTTTTCGTGATCGCGGCTTTGTTTGGCTTGTGGGTCTTGGGTGCGACGAATAAACGTCCTGCTAGGTGGGGGTATGTGAGTTTTTTCTTGTGCTTGTTGGCAACCAGCTTGGGATCGAGTTTTTATCATTGGGCGCCCGACGATCAGCGCCTGTTTTGGGATCGCCTGCCGATTGCTTTGGCCTGCGCCTCACTCTTGGTCGCGGTGCGCGCCGATATTTTTCCTGCGAGAGGAAAGGCGATTATTGCCAGTGAGTGGGTGCTGATGATGCTTGTTGCATGCGCCTCTGTTTACTGGTGGCGCGCCACGGGCGATTTGCGTTGGTACTTATTATTGCAAGTGCTGACGCTTTGCTTAATTCCGTTTTGTCAGGCAATCTACGCCGCACCCATGCGCCAACGACGACTGTTTGGTGTCGCTATATTGTGTTACATCCTCGCCAAATTGTGTGAGTCCTTTGACCATGCCATTTTGCAGCATGCCATGATCATTAGTGGGCATAGTTTGAAACACATCTTTGCTGCCGTGGCCGCGATGTGGATTGCATGGTCCTTGCGACCTACTGCTTGATTGCCACAAATCGATACACCTCATCCGCATCCCATTGCCTTTGCAATTTCCCTTCCAGCCACAAGTAATGACAATGCGCCAAAGCCTCACCTAGTGCAAAGGTCAGTTGATGCGCATCGAGCGGGCGGGGAAACATGATGGGGACGATATCGTGTGCCGACATCGGCGTGGCGCAGGCATCTAGCACTTCTTGCAAACGCGCGGTGTGATGCTCACGTAATTGTTGAATTCGCGTGTGGATACCAGTGAAGGGTTTGCCGTGCGAAGGTAAGACCAAAACATCGGCGGGAAGATCGGCGTATTTACTTAAAGAATCGAGATATTGCTTGACCGGATTGGCCTCTGGCTCTGCCGCAAACACCGAAACATTGGTGGAAATTCGTGGCAGCACCATATCGCCAGAGATCAGGCAATTCAAGGCCGCGCAATACAAAGAGACGTGTTCGGGTGAGTGACCAAAACCAGTAATGATGCGCCACGCGTGTTGACCTAGGGTGATGGTCTGCCCGTCTTGTAGACGATGATAGGAAGTCGGCACGGTTGGCACTAAACGTGTGTAATAGGTTTTACGTTCTTGTATTTTGTCCTGCATTTCAACAGTGACCAAACCGTGTTTGCGGAAGTGCGGAAACATGGCCGAGCCATCGACGCCCGGCAAACCGGCTGACATCATGCGTGCAAAAGCGTATTCACCGGTACTCATGTAGAGCGGCGCATTCCACAAAGTGCAAAGCCAATCCGCGCTTCCAACATGGTCGGGATGACAGTGGGTGGCGATTACGCGCACGATAGGCAAACCTTTGAGATGCGAGGCAAATAAAATTTCCCAAGCATCGCGCGTCGCATCGCTATTGATGCCGCAATCCACCACCGTCCAGCCGCGGATCTTGCCTTTGTCCGTCTGGTAGTCGTCTTCGATCAACCACAGATTGATGTGATTGAGGGCAAACGGCAATCCCATGCGTATCCACAAAACTCCCGGCACAATTTCTATGGTTTGACCTGCTTCAGGTAATTTGTCATTCAGTGGGTAATGCAGTTCTTGTTCTAAGTGATTCATAGCGATGTGTGTGTGACGCAACAGGAATTCGGAGCAGGCTTGATAAATTGACGTTTACGTTAACTGCGTTTCAGGTAAGATTCTAAATTCAAAACACAATTGATGTTGGGCTTATCTCGACTATTACGAGTATTCACCGAGATTTTTTAGGTGTTTTTAAGGCAATTTTCTTGTGTCGCATACAGAAAGACTTTTGAAAAAACTTTAGCAATGGCAACTTATACAATTACCGAATTAGCAAAAGAGTTCGACATCACCCCGCGCGCAATTCGCTTTTATGAAGACCAGGGCTTGATTAGTCCAAGCCGTGAAGGCCCGAGTGGACGTAATCGTGTGTACTCAGCACGTGAGCGCACACACCTCAAATTAACCTTACGGGGTAAGCGTTTGGGTTTAAGTCTATCGGATATCAAGCATCTGGTCACTATGTATGACTCGCCCAAAGATACAGAAGTTCAGTTAAAGAGCTTTCTCGAAGTGTTGGCCAAACACCGCGCTTCTCTAGAGCAACAACGAGAAGATATTGAAGTCATGCTCGACGAGATCACCACGCATGAAGAAGAAAGCCAGCGTTTGTTGGAAATTGTTAATAAAGCAAAAATAAACGGATAAGAAATAGTTTGAATTGACGTTTACGTTAACGTCAATTGGAAGTATCATTTTGCGACTATATCGAAGACACTTGAATTTGTTTCGAATACTGTTATGGTGATTTCAAGGAAAAGCAATTAGCCGCAGAGGCGCAGAGAGCGCAGAGGTATTGAACTATATTCTCTGCGCTCTCTGCGCATCTGCGGTGAAGTCGAAGATTTGAGTGCGACCATCATCAATTAATTTATAACGTCGAGGACACTATGCTGCACTTACCAGGTTTAACGTTTGATCATGGCGAAGATATCGCCGCTTTGCGCGAAGCAGTTCAGCAATTTGCTGCGGCGGAAATTGCGCCGCTGGCTGCCGAAATGGACAGAACCGATCAATTCCCTATGCATCTGTGGAAAAAAATCGGTGAAATGGGTCTGCATGGCATGACGGTGTCCGAAGAATACGGTGGTGCGAATATGGGCTACTTGGCGCATACCATTGCCATTGAAGAAATCTCACGCGCTTCT
>CAYXJI010000231.1:0-728 GCA_964465175.1 uncultured Burkholderiaceae bacterium
TATGTCATCGGCATTTTAAAATTCAAAATTATTGATTTTCTAAGAGCCGGCAATCGTGAGGCGCCATTGGCCGATTTTGCGGGAGAAGACCAATCCGATGACGACATTGTCGATCATTTGTTTACGGCCAACGGGCATACAGTGGAAGCCGCTAGCGCTTGGGGTGCACCCGAGGCGAGTTTGCAACAACAGGATTTCTTCAAAACTTTAGAAATTTGCCTAGAAAAATTACCTGCACAGACCGCTCGCGTATTTATGATGCGCGAATGGTTAGAGCTATCGACCGAAGAAATTTGTAAGGAATTGGAACTCAGCACGTCTAATCTATGGGTCGTGCTGTATCGTGCGCGCCTACGTTTGCGTGAATGTTTGGAATTAAACTGGTTTGCAGCCAGCTCATCAAAGAAATAGAATTTATGCGACTCCTTTATACGTGCAAACAAGCGCACCAAAAGCTTTCAGAAAATTTGGACCGCGACCTGCGCTTCGCCGAGCGCGCTCAACTCAAAATCCATCTCAGCATGTGTCGCTCTTGCAGCAATTTTGGCACACAAATGCGCACCCTCAGAATGGCCATGCAAGCGATGTCCAAGGGCAAGTCTTCCGATCAAGACCCGTCCTAATTCGTCGATCGTCCTTTGGGATGAACCGCTAAAAGTCAGCACCCGCAAAACACATTAGCGCCGATTCAGTTACCATAGGGGCTTCTTGCATTTTTTGGCGCATAC
>CAYXJI010000231.1:738-6458 GCA_964465175.1 uncultured Burkholderiaceae bacterium
TGCCAACTGATTCCAACTTTCAAGCTATTCCTAGCATTCCCATCTCGCAACGCATACGCGAACGCATCGTCAAGGCCAAGGTGCGTTATCACGCCAATGACAATATTGCCGATTTCATTGAGCCTGGTGAACTAGAACAATTATTAGCAGAAGTCGAGGGCAAGCTACGCGGCGTATTGGAAAGTCTTGTAATCGACACCGCGAGTGACCATAACACACAAGAAACCGGGCGCCGTGTCGCCAAGATGTATTTGAATGAGATCTTCAAAGGTCGCTATTTACCGATGCCGCCAGTCACCGAGTTTCCCAATGCCTCGCATTTGAACGAGCTCATGATCATCGGCCCGATCACGGTGCGTTCGGCTTGCTCGCATCATCTTTGTCCGATCATCGGCAAGGTCTGGATAGGCGTCATGCCCAACGAACACTCCAATTTGATCGGTTTATCCAAATACGCGCGCATCGCAGATTGGATTATGAGTCGCCCCCAAATACAAGAGGAAGCGGTCGTGCAATTGGCTGACACTTTGCAAGAAAAAATGCAACCCGATGGCTTGGCCGTCGTGATGGAAGCGGATCATTTTTGTATGCATTGGCGCGGCGTGAAAGATATGGATTCGAAAATGATCAACAGCGTCATGCATGGCTCATTTTTAAAAGACCCCAATTTGCGCCGTGAGTTTTTATCGCTGATTAAGAAATAATGCTAGCCACAACGTCAATCGTGATAGGGAAACCAATATGTTAGTTCGCCTTTTATATGCCAGCCGCGCCGTCGATGGCAACTTGAGTGAAATCGTGCAAGCCATTATGCAGCAATCGCGCGATCACAACCCGCAACACGGCATCACCGGCATCCTCTGTCATAGCGATCAGGTGTTTATGCAAGTCCTAGAAGGCGGTCGCGAAGCGATTAATACCCTGTATGCGCACATCTTGCGCGACCCACGGCATACCGATGTCGTTTTGTTGGACTATGAAGAAATCAGCCAACGCCGTTATGCGGGCTGGACCATGGGGCAAGCCAATTTAGGCAAAATCAACCCGTCCATTTTATTAAAGTATTCCGCCTTACCAGAGCTTAATCCGCATCGCATGTCGGGCAAAATGTCGCTGGCTTTGATCGAAGAATTAATGGCGACGGCGGCGATTGTGGGACGGGCTTAGGAGCAATGCCGTAAGTTAAGGGCTGTAAAAATCAAAACCCCTCAACGCCGAGACGCCGAGGAGCGCAGAGAAAATCTTGAAGCACCCTTGCTTCCTCTCTTTTCGTTTTTTCTGCGTCTCAGCGTCTCACCCGCCCCACTATTTTATATCCCTAACTTCATGGTCGTGGGGCTTAGTGAGCGCCGAATACAGCCAATGCAACCCGCTAGGCATTTACTAAACACACTAAACATTAGCGCATTTTCATTTCTCTCTTGTATTACCTAGTACTTTTGTTTATCTTCAACCGTGGGAAAGAATAAGGGTTCTATGTTCTCTATTATGTGAAGGATTGGAGATCTTAGTGAGACAAAAACAAGTGGTCGTTGCGGATATCGGCGGTACCCATGCGCGTCTTGCCGTGGCCACGCTGCGTGCTGAACACGCGATCACTTTAAGCGCATTCGACAAACTACACTGCAGTGATTTTGCATCCATCTCTGAGCTACTGCATCGCTACTTTGCGCTGCATACCGAGGCACGCCTACTAGACTGCGTGATCGCGATTGCCGCACCGATTGTGAATGGCGATGTGGCAGCACAAGCGAATCTGCCTTGGCTTGTGAGACATCAGCAACTACAAACAGATTTTCCATCTCAAGCGATCACCTTACTCAACGATTTTGTCGCGCTCGCGCATGCGGTGCCGACCATCAACGATGGTAGTACCTATGTCTTGAGTGGCCCAGCCGTGACCACGCCAGCACCGACCTTAGTGATAGGCCCTGGCACCGGTTTTGGTGCCGCGATTTGGTTACCAGGAACACCGTCCACGGTGTTGCCCAGTGAAGCCGGGCATGCCGCATTAGTGGCCAGCACCGATCTCGAAATCGAAATTCTGCGCGGCTTAAAACGCCGTTGGCAGCATGTCGATGTGGAACGCATTTTGTCTGGCCCTGGACTAAAGAATTGTTATCAAATATTGTGTGAGTTAAAAGGGCAAACACCGCAGCTGTATTCGCCTGCAGAAATTGCGCACGCAGCGATGCAACAACAAGACCCGCTTACTGAACGCTGCTTGTCCATTTTTTGCGGATGGATGGGAAGTGTCGCCGGTGATCTCAGCATCATTGTGGGCGCACAACGCGTGATCTTGGCTGGCGGTATTCCCACACAAATACTGCCCTTCTTGCTGAACAGCGATTTCGCAACACGGTTTACCGACAAGGGTGTCATGACTAAGATCGTAGAACAAATCACGGTGCAAGTGATCGAGCATGGACAATTAGCGTTGTTAGGTGCTGCACAATGGTATCTTGAACATCATGATTAGAACGCGTTTCCATGCGTACATCGCACACGGCACATCCATACTTGAGTATAAAAAATAAGAAATGAGGCAATATGATTTCTCGTCGTGAATGGATGCAATTAGCAAGCGTATCGGGAGCAGGCATCATCCTGCCTAGCCTAGCGCCTGCGAGTGCCGCTCCGCTAAAATCAAGCGCGAAAGTAGTCTCTACTTGGGATTTTGGCGTGCCGGCCAATCAAGCAGCATGGCAAGTCCTACGCAGCAATGGCAGCGCCCTAGACGCGGTGGAGCAAGGTGCGCGCTGGGCAGAAAGTGAGCTATGCAATTCAACGGTAGGACATTGCGGCAATCCCGATCGCGATGGCATTTTAACGCTAGACGCCAGCATCATGGATGGCGATGGTCGCTGTGGCGCGGTGGCGGCGATAGAAGATATTTTGCATCCGATTTCAGTCGCGCGTCGCGTCATGGAAAAAACCCCGCATGTTTTACTAGTCGGCGCCGGCGCGCAACAATTCGCCATCGAGCAAGGTTTTACCAAAACGCCATTACTCACGGCGAACGCAAAAAAGGCATGGGAAGCATGGAAAAAAGATGCCAAATACCAACCACGCATTAATGCAGAGCGCTTGTCCCAAGCTATCCCTGGCGACAAGTCTAACCACGACACCATAGGCATGCTCGCCATCGATCAAAGTGGCAAACTGGCGGGAGCTTGCACCACCAGTGGCATGGCTTGGAAACTGCGCGGACGGGTCGGCGATAGCCCCATCATTGGTGCTGGTTTGTATGTCGACAATGAGGTCGGTGCAGCCACCGCATCGGGTGTGGGTGAAGAGATGATACGCAATGCGGCCAGCTTTTTGGTAGTGGAATTAATGCGTCAAGGAAAATCACCGCAAGAGGCATGTTTGGCCGCCTTAGAACGCATCGTCAACGCGCTGAGGCCAGTAAGCATTTACAGGTGTGCTTGCTCGCGATGAACACGCATGGCGAGGTGGGCGCTTACGCGTTACATAAAGGCTTTGTGTATGCGCTGTGCGATCATGACAAAGACCAACGTCTGCTCGATGCGTCGGCGGTTTACGCCTAGCGTATTGAGACATCATGTCGAAAAAAATTCTCCTCGAAATCGCCGCCAATTCTTTGCCATCGGCGATGGCCGCGCAACGCGGCGGTGCTGACCGAATTGAACTCTGCGATTTCCTCGAAGGTGGCGGCGTCACGCCCTCCTTCGCCACGATTGCCTTGTCCCGCGAGCATTTACAAATCCCTTTACACGTTTTGATACGACCCCGCGTGGGTGATTTTTTATATACGCGTGAAGAAATCGACATCATGCTGCGCGATATCACACAATGTCAGCGACTAGGATGTGACGGCGTGGTGATAGGCGCTTTGACGGCCGATGGCGACATTGATGTCGCCCTTTGTCAGGAATTGATACAAGCAGCAGGCGACATGCGCGTCATATTTCATCGTGCCTTCGATTGCGCTGTGCACTTTGATACGGCGTGGCAAGCACTACAAACATTAGGCGTGCACGGCCTGTTAAGCTCAGGGCGTGCCGCCACTGCGATGGATGGTAGTGAGGTCCTCGCACACTGCGTTCAGCTAGCGCAAGCAAGCGCAATGCAAATCATCGCAGGCGCAGGTGTGAATGCCGACAAGGTACAAAATCTGCTAGCGGCCACCCAGGCCTCCGCAGTACATGCCTCAGCCAAGTCTCATATTAAATCTAGCGCAAGGATGAAAAACATCGTGGGATTACAAGCAGATTACTGGCAAACCAGTGAAACGCTGGTACGCAAATTAGTCGATGCCATTGCTGAGTTTCAGGTAGATAGAAAGTTTCATTTCCAACGGCGAAATATCGAATAAATTTCTTACTTATGTCTGTTTTAAAAGTGTCTTTGCTCGCCCAGCAGAATAAACCTAGCGCATAGGTAAGCTCATTCGAGCTTCTTGACAAAGCCCACATAAATACGGCGGGCGACGAAGTGATCAAATCCCCCCTGCCGAAAAGTGCTCGTGCTGGTCACATAGCTGCGTTTGCTACCATCAAAAATATCGTTGGCATTGAGCGTCAGGCTGAGCGTCTTGCTCCATTGATGCTTCCAGCTCAGGTTAACATTGTTGCTTGCGCCAACTCGACCTAGCGGTGTGATTCCGGCCGACTGGGCGTGCGCATCTAGCGATAGGGTGTTGTGCGTCCAGCTATAGGCCGCTCGCATATTCACATAGCCCGAGATCTTATCTTGCCGCACGAAGAGCGAGATATCCGGCGTGTACAACATGGTCCGAAACATCCCGCCATCTACACCCAATTGTAACTGCTTATCTGGCTTCCAATCGAGCGACCCGGTCAATCCGGCCGACCGCGCACGTCCGCCGTTCTGCTTCGAAGTCACCAGTATTCTATCGGTGAAACTGCGTGCATCGATTACCGTGTCGTGGCTGGTGCGGTAGACGGCACTGAGGCTGCTATTCAAGTGCCCTCGCTCTAGATCGGTGCCTATTTCCCAAGCGTTCAAAATCTGAGGCTTGAGACTGGGATTGCCACGACTCAAATTTTGGGCATCGACATAGGTAGTAAACGGATTGAGGTCACGCGGATCTGGCATCTGCAAACTGCGCCGAAAACTGAGTGTGAGATTGCTTTTGTCGTTGATGGTGTGCATGAGATTTAGGCTTGGATTCAGCGCTTGCCAATGACTGGTTCGCGCGCCCTCCTGTTGCGGATTTACCCCCAACGCCATGCTCTCGGCGCGTCCACCAAAAAGCACATCCCAATTCTCACTCTTCATCCGATTGGTCAAATAGATGGCACTAAGCCTAGTCTTCACAGTGTAGCGATTGGTGGTCGTAGCATCTACTAGCTCAGCACTAGTCAAAGGATCAACCGCCGCCTGATAGTTATGCATGTTATCTACTTTGTCTTGGAGATCGAGACCCATGCCCCATTGACCGAGTTCAGAGGGTTGACTCCAATCTAAGCTCATCTGTGTGAGTTGGCGTGCAGACCTTGTCGCGCCACGGGCATAGTCGGTGTCTCGCGCAGGCGCTAGGTAGACATCCTTATAGGATTTGTCGATCAGTGCGATCGTATTACTGCGTTGAAGCATTAGCTTTAATGCAGAACTATTTGTCTGACGACTGTAATTCAGGTTGACGCTGCTGTCCGACTGCTCATTTGGCCCGTAGGAAATACGATGAAAAATGCGCTCGCCAAAGCTATCCCGACTTTGGTTGAGAACATCGA
>CAYXJI010000232.1:0-6458 GCA_964465175.1 uncultured Burkholderiaceae bacterium
CCGCCCTACTTTTTTATCTTGAAAACACCAACCGCGCAGAACGAGAGAGTATGGGAGCAAGTCTTGACATGCGACATCACCCCAGCAATACATTTTCGCAAGACCTGAGAATCATCTAGCCGCCCCTTCCAACTGCGTATGCCGTTGGAAACAGCAGAGCCAATTCTTGATATGCCACATCCCACTTTTCGTTTATTCAAGCTTGAGATTGAGCCCCCTTCCTTGACAAACATGGGATACCTGGAAAATCAAAATAGTTTTGACGGCCAATAGAAAATACATCAAACTTCAAGTTAAGCCTCGCATTGCCTGCCATTTTCGCGGATAAAAATCCTAAAATCTTAGTGCCGAAGTCCCCTCATTTTTTTCACAAGCAACTGAATATGAACTGTAAAAACTGTACGAGTAAAATTCATGGTAACTATTGTGCCCAATGCGGAAATGCCGTTCAGCTGAAAAGAATCGATGGCCATTTTATTTTGCACGAGATCGAGCACGTTTTGCATTTTGAAAAGGGGCTTTTTTTCACAATCAAAGAGTTGTTGCTGCGTCCCGGAAAATGCGTCAGGGAGTACATTTCTGAAAATCGTAGTCGGCTAGTCAAACCGATTATATTTATTATCGTCACGTCCTTAATTTATACGATGGCGGAGCATTTGTTTCATATTGAAAAAGCTTATTTCAAAGTCAGTGGCAGCACGACGCCCGCCTACGATGCGATTTCACACTGGGTGCAAAGTCACTACGGTTATGCCAATATCATTATGGGATTTTTCATCGCGTGCTGGCTGAGAATTTTCTTTAGGAAGCACGATGTAAATTTCTTTGAAATTTCGATTCTGCTCTGTTTTGTAATGGGTGTGGGTATGCTCTTTCTTGCTCTCGCAGCGACCTTAAATGGTGTTGCGAGATTCAATCTCATGCAGATTTTTAGCTTGCTTACTCTCTTTTATCTATCTTGGGCAATCGGTCAATTTTATAAACCGAGGAAGCTGACCAGTTTTTTAAAAGCAGGCGTCGCATATCTCCTAGGATTTGCCACCTTTAATGCCAGCACATGGGTGCTAGGCTTTGGATATGATGCGATCATGCGGTGAAGCTATTACGCGGTACGTGAGGTCAAGTCTATACACGTACATGCAACATAAGCGCAGCAATGCGTTATAGCAAGACATGACCCTAAACCACCATCAAACTGCCGACACCAAGATCTTTAAGCCAATTCAAATCAAATTTTCCGAACATTTCTGCCATCGGCTGGCGTCGCAATAATTGCAATACGATCGCTGCGATCAGACTGATTAGGGCTTGTTGCCACATGGCGACCGCAGCACCATTGTCACGAGACAAGATGGTCAGCGGCACCAACATGCTTGCTAACAGCAGGAAGTAGATCAAAATCCACCACCCATTGCGTAGCTTTTTATGTGGATTCACAAAGACATTGGTCGAGAGGATCGTTCGTGGTAAATCGCGCATTTTTTGCACTAGACTTGGTGTCGAAACTTTATTCATGATCGCTTATTTTTGATTGGAAATATAAAGAAGCACGCACTGTAATAAGTATTGACATGGAGTAGAAGCGTATTGTGACCGATGGAATATTCTTAGGCTTAAGTAGTACTTCGTGGCGATAAGCGGAAAACAAGGCACTCACTGGCAGCACCCAGCATACCCGTATTTGGCTGATTCTCTCACCTACACCAACGTTACAAGCGCATTCACTTTTCGATCACGCTTTTCAAGCGTTGCTAACGCTAACACAGTGATATTGTGGCGCTGAAATTTTTCACTCAACCGTTTAGTAACATACTGATTGTAGCTCGTCTCAATAGCGTCAGTTCGCGCAGGCTCACCTCGATCTTGGCTTTTGCAAACCATAGTTGCACGATAGTTCTACTTCGACATAGCAATTGCTGCATCGTTCCTAGTCCCAACTTGGCACTGGTGACTAGTGCCGTTTTCATAGAACTAGGCATACATTGCATTAGTAAAAATCGAATAGAAAAGGCAAATTAGAAATCTATTTTTTCATTTTTTCTGCGTCCAATAAGTTGACTGTTTGTATTAATTCTTGTGTTGTGCTGACGCGACCATGAACGCTAAGGATACGATCTGGGACTAATGCCCATGCAGTTAAGTGCCGCATTAATTCACGATTGACGGTAAAACCTACCGGAGCAGGACCAAGATCTGGCATCATAAAAAAATCACCTTGAAATAGCGTTTTTGATTGTCGATCGTAAGCGATCAACATTTCCGAGGCATGCGAACTGGGGACGGGGATAACTTGAATTTGTCTTCCCCCCAGATCAATGGTGGTCGGACTGATAACTTCAACTGCATTGGCATTGAGCTTATCGCCAAGTTGGCGAAGTATCGCGAACTTGCCTTCTTTACCGGTAATGATCTGAGTCCCATCTTGTGCAAGCTGTGCCGCCCCACCAATGTGATCACGATGAGTATGAGAAAACACGATATGTGAAATTGGCTTACCCGGTGCGGTGTCTTGAATCAAGCTTTTGACGCGAGCGATTTCGTTCGGAAAAATCGGCGTGTCGAATACGGCGATGCTGTTTTCACCGACAACGAAATGCGTGTGATAGCCAGAAACTGAGCCATTAATGCGATAGGTGTTCTCTGCAATTTTTTCGACTCGCAAAGCACCAAGCACTTGGCGTTTTTGGTAGCCTTTTGGGTGAACGAATTCTTGCTCATTGATCTCAACTAGTTCTGTGATCTGCACCGCTTGCCAGTCAGCAACAAGATTACCGCCCGCTTTGACTTTGATCGATTGAGCTGTACGGGCGGATTTATCGCCGTGATAGTTTTGGTATTCGTAGAGGAGATTGGCACTACGAGCACTAACGGCTTCGCCTGTTCGTTGGTCAATAACGACGGTCGAGGGACGTCCAGCTTGATCAAGGAAACTTTCGAATTGATAGTTTGCTCGCCATTCGGATGGTGTCGTCATCGCTTGCCGATTTGTTCCCGTTTTTAACAGCAAGTTAGGCGCTAAAAAAAATGCTTCTGCTCGTGCTTCCAACGCACCTTTAGCATCGAGTACATCGTATTCAACACCAGTACGCCAACCGAGCAAATCAAAACTAGCGGCGCCATTGTGATCGCCCACCGTGAGGAAACGAAATTCGATATCGCCAGGAAAAAATGTACTGGTGGTTTGTTTGAATGCGCCGCTCTGGCTCAACGTAATGTGTATTTTGGCAGGAATCGTCACGATACTTTCTAACGGTGTCGCAGCTTGATGCGTGCTAAAACGTTGCCCCTGTAGGGACAACTGGAAATTTTGCGCGACAGCGATTTGGCTCGTAAAGACAACTAATACACTGGCAAGGGCGCTCAGGGAGCAGGCATATTTTATAGCAGGCATGTTCATTTCGTTGTTAGAGTGAGCGACAGTGGGCAAGCTAATCCGAGGCAGAATATAATTCATAACTCGTTCGCTTAGCGTAAATTTAACTGCGTAATAGGTACTTTGTTGTCCTATTTCGCGTGCAATAATTTCCTGAGATTAAGCTAGGTTCGAAATTTTTTATCCTGATGATAGTGGCACTGTTAAATTGCATCTTATGACCGGTGGAAAATTTCTAAACCATACGTAGCGCTTTGTGAAAGTAACTCTTGCAAATCATAGTTTTTTTCCATCATCTCGGGCTTTAGATTATCCCAGCTTACAGAGTCTGTTTTTTGACTTTTTGTGCTATTAAGTCTAATCAAGTGCGAAATTTTGCAGAATAATGACAAAACAATCGTAAGTAAAAATCATCGACCACCGGAGGCTATCCATGCAGCACCCACAACAACTCCTCAGCCTGTTTAATCAGTTAGTTGAACAGATAGAAAATAATCTCGGTGATGAAATCAATGCCTTAGCGATCGCAGGCGAATTTGGCTTGTCGCCGTGGCATTTCCAACGTCTATTTAAAAGCCTGGTCGGCGACTCGCTCGGTGCCTACATTCGCGGTCGCCGCTTGACACGAGCGGCGCAGTTATTGACAGAAACAGACAAAGGAATTTTAGATATCGCGGTCGATCTTGCCTACAACTCGCACGAGGCATTTTCCCGCGCCTTTAAGACACAATACACCATCACACCAAAAGAGATGCGTGCGCAAAAGCCAAGTTTTACTTTACAAGACAAACCAGTATTAAATCATGAACTGCTGCAGTTCCTTAAACAACGCATTGATATGGAACCTCAGATAACGACGGTGCCAGCACAACGCGTCTTGGGCTATGAGCTAATGATAGACTCGCCTTTCGTCGACCCAGTGCACTGTACGACAATCGCTGAACCATGGATGAAACTACTTGGTTCACTAGCCAATGACGCTAATTTGCATGACCGAAAATTAGTTGGTATTACTTTGAGTGAATCCGGCAATTTCACCGAAAGCACAGTCAATTATGTTGCGGGCATCGTAGTGGACGATGATCGTGAAAAGCCCGCAGATATGGTGGAAACCCATTTGCCATCACAGGAAGTCGCGATTTTTCATCTATCAACCAATGTCGCGAACGATAATCTAAAACAAAAGGTAGACAGTATTTATGGCTACTGGCTCATGAATTCTGAATACCATCGCGGATCCGGCAATGATTACGAATTGTTCACCAACATTCGTAATGCCATGGTCGGCGACTTTGATGCAAATTACGTTATTCCAATTGCTCGCTAAACAACCCACATCCTGTGTATCTCCGAGAGAGAGAGAGTACCGTCATTGCACCTTATGCTAACCATCATCGTTTGCATAATTAACTTCTGACACGACGAATTCACAACAAGCATTTGCCTCGATAAAGTTCGATCTCCGGCCTGTTTTCAAACAGGCCGCCCACTCCTTGGCTCATATGCCAACATCCTCTCCCCACACACCGCACAAACGATCAATAAAGGTTTCGAGACTTCATTTATATTTCGGCCTGCTTACCGCCTAGCTTAGGGGAAATAGTAATTCACCTAAGCTTTTTCTAGGCGTCCGATTGACCAATTCATCAGAAACTAACATGCGCATAAAGACCTTGATTGCCGGAATAATGACTAGCTGTCTATTGGCCGCTTGCGGTGGTGGGGAGCCTGAAAAAATTCAACATCAAGCCGGCGTGAAGCAGGAATTCGTCAACATTGGATCAGGCGTAGAGTTAGAGCTGTTAGACTTTGGTGGACAAGGAGAGGTCGTTTTATTCTTGGCTGGCGCTGGCAATAGTGCCCACATTTTTGCCGAATTTGCACCGCGGTTTACCGACAGATTTCGTGTACTCGCGCTAACACGCCGTGGTTATGGTGCTTCCAGCAAGCCACTCAGTGGCTACGACAATCTCACATTAAGCAATGACATTCGCTTAGTTCTTGATGCCAAGGGGATCGCTCGCGTAAATCTTATTGGTCATTCCATTGCTGGTGATGAGATGACGCGTTTTGCTGAAAATTTTCCATCCCGTGTAGGCCGACTGGTGTATCTCGACGCAGCCTATGATAGAACCGCCGTGAGTGCACTGTTTGACGGCGTTCCTATCCCGCCACAACCGCAACCAAACATCGCGGAACTAAGCTCCTTGCATAATTATGGTCAGTATCTGAGCAAGCTAAGAGGCATTACTTTTCCACAAGCAGAATTGAAAGCAACGACGGCTTTTAATAGTTCAGGCGTGATTTCTGGATCCAATACACCGGACGCCATTGGTGAACTACATTTAGCGGGCGTCGAGACGCCGAATTATGCAAGCGTGAAAGCACCAGCACTTGGCATCTATGCTGTGCCAGTAAAAGCCTCGGACGTGATTCCATGGTTGTCACCCAGCTCACCTGATTGGGCGTCCGCACAAGCGTTCTTACAAGACGCCTTGATCCCGTTTTACGCGGAACAACGGACTCTATTTAAATTGCAATTGAGCGGCAGTACTGTGTTCGAAATCCCCGGTGCAAATCATTATATTTTTATTAGCTATCCAGACCAGGTCGAACGAGAGATCAAGATCTTTCTCGGTGCGAAATAGACATAATCAACGGACATTCATTACTCAGAAAGTAGGTGCGTCCAAAAGATTTGCAAAGCAAATGCAAGAATGTGGAACTACAATAATGAGTGATATCTGGGAAATCAGTACAATAAACCAGCGCCCCTCAACCAATACGCGAAAAACCAATGACGACCTCAAACGACATCAAATTTAGAACGATTTTTATCGCGCTCGCATTGACATTTTCTGGCTCACTGTGCGCGCAAAGCTTGGAGCAAGCAAAAGAAGCCGCGGCCAAAGGCGATTATGTGACCGCACTGGCTGGCTTCAAAAAACTGGCGGAACAAGGTAATAGCAGGGCGCAAATTGCACTCGGTGGCATGTATGCACTGGGAGTTGGCACACAGAAAGACAGCAGATTAGCCTTGTCTTGGTTCGAAAAAGCGGCCGAACTTGGTAATCGCGATGCCCCC
>CAYXJI010000233.1:0-253 GCA_964465175.1 uncultured Burkholderiaceae bacterium
CCATGCACGAAGAGCGAAAAATTTTGTTCATTATTTCCCCAAGGATCAGCCGACTGGAAATTCACACCGGCCAATTGATGCAGCGCTTTTAAGGGATTCATGCCGGGTAATAGTCGCTGCAAAGTGGATTTGGGTAAGCTCACTGATGAACGACTTTTTTGTGACTCGATCACGACCACGCTGGTAGCTGTGGTGGGCGTTGGTGCTGCGGCGTTTGCTACTTCTTCAGGACGATCGCCAGTTGATTTAATTT
>CAYXJI010000233.1:263-6352 GCA_964465175.1 uncultured Burkholderiaceae bacterium
AGCAAGCCACATGCTATCGACCATGCGGCGACGCTATTTTTTGGTCTACATTTGACAGCCAGCTCGTACATAGTGCACTCAATTTAACTTTGGGTGGAACCATAAAGTCGCATCATGCAAAGGCGTTTTTCTAGGCAATAAATAATTCTCGATGGAGATAATGCGACGTTTTTTAAAATTAACGGCCTCTATCGCTTTCGCATTGTACTTCCAAAAAATCGCATCGAAAGAACCGTCTTTAATCATCTTACGCAAGCCAGCCTCAAGTCGCTTGTGTAGTGTTGTATTTTTCTTCGAAACAAAAAAATAATACGGCCAAGGGTAATGAATTAATATTTGATCATCAATGACCAAATCAGGATTCAGCTTAGATTCTTTGTCGAATTCGCTAAATACTTCATTGATACCGCGTGGGAATAAGTCGAAACGCTGATAACTGAGCATACGAAATAAATTACTATATTTTGCTTCGACGACATTGATGCCATTCACTTCGTACAGTTTCGCATCTTCCCATCCTACACCTTGTCCAATCGCGAACCGTCGCAAATCTAGCAGCGTCTTGACCTCTTTCAATAGCGCTTGTTTGTCTTTATGCACTAAGACAACACGATAGCCCAAAATCCCTTTGCGCAAGGGAATGCGGATCGGCAAATAGTCGCGCTCCTTCTCTTCTGTGGTCGAGCTCCAAACGACATTCAGATCTTCCTCTTTGGCCAGATTGCTTAAATAGCGCAAACCATTCATATGCTGTTTTGAAGGACGCAATTGATAGGGGCCAAATTCGTCCACCGTTTTATCCAAAGCCATACGCAAAATTTCTTTGACATCGTTGAAGCGAGGATCACCCTGCTCTTCATTCGCTGGATGTATAACTAGTGTAATCGGTTTGGTATCACCATAAGCATGTGCCAGGCTCGTGATCGTGCTCGCCAACAGACCCAGTGTTAGCCTAAGGCCGATAGCCCATTTCGATGAGCGCTGCATCAGCCGCATTGTGCGAAGAAAAAAGAAAGCATGCACTAAACCCACATAACGTGGTTTCCTTAAAAGTAATAGGGCTTACGCAAAACTACGCTGATTAGTCGGGCGTCGAAGACAGTACGATGTAACGAGGCGCCCCCCCCCGCGTCTGTTAAGGCTAAGCCCTAAGTAAAATTGAAGTTGCACACCTAAGTCAGATGACGTTTTACGGTGCACAAACAGCGACGCCATTTTATCTTAGACCACCACAAGCTAGGCAAGTTTGAAGCACATCAAGAGAACATAAATGAGCGGCGCAAAATTTGGATGCTTAAGCGAACAACGATATACTCGCGCACTTAGCTCACCGTCAGTTTACCGTAAGTTCGCGGCAGGCTCACTTTAAGCTTATTTTACAGACCTCTGAAGGAGATCAAATTGTTGAAAAGACTAGCAATCCCAGCTGCCTTACTCGCGATCAGCGCCCACGTACGAGCCGATGAAGGCCAATGGCAGCCATACCAGTTACCCCAACTCAAAGCGGAATTAAAAAAAGTCGGCATCACGATTCCCGCCGAAAAACTCGCCGATTTGTCCAAACATCCTATGAGCGCGATCGTCTCGACCGGCGGTTGTTCTGCCTCTTTCGTGTCGCCACAAGGCTTGATCGTCACCAATCACCACTGCGCCTACGATGCGATACAGCGTAATTCCAGCGCCAAGAAAAATTACATTACCGATGGTTTTTTAGCCAAAACCCGTGCCGAAGAATTACCTGCCGGTGCCAGTGCGCGCATCTACATCACCGATAAAGTGGAGAATGTCACCAAAGAAGTGACGACCGGCTTGACTGACAAAATGTCGGGTCGCGAGCGTCGTGAACTAGTACAAAGCCGCATCAAAAAAATCATCGCCGACTGCGAACAAGATAAAGCCTATCGCTGCTCCGTGCCGAGCTTTCACCGTGGCTTGGAATACTATCGCATCCGTCAAATGATGATACGCGACGTGCGTTTGGTGTACGCACCGGCCGACATGATCGGCAACTATGGCGGCGATATCGACAATTTTGAATGGCCGCGCCACACCGGTGATTTCTCATTCTTACGCGCTTACGTTGGCAAAGATGGTCGTCCAGCCGATCCATCGCCAGACAATGTGCCCTATCAATCCAAAGACTTTTTAGTCGTGTCCGCCGAAGGCTTGAAAAATGGCGATCCTATCTTGTTGGCAGGCTATCCAGGTCGCACCAGCCGCTATAAATTACCATCCGAAATTCGCTTCGCCCGCGACACCGATTATCCTTTACGCGCAGCCGAAATGATCGCCGATATCGCGACAATCGAAGCCGCCACCAAAGGCAGTGCGGACGATGAAGTGCGTTATGCCAGCGTGGTCAAAAGTATCAATAATCGTCTCAAGAAAACCCAAGGTTTAATCGACGGTTTTGCCCGCAAAGACATCGCCGCCATTAAAGATACCCAAGACGCTGAATTCCGCAATTGGCTAATCGGATCGAGTAAAAATTCAGCCGATGCCAAAGCATTATTGGCCAAACTCGATGCCGTGATTGCCGATGACATGGCCTTATCACAAGAAGAATTAGCCTATGCGGTCGCCACCAACAGCGATTTACTCTCCAGTGCGCGCAGTCTGTATCGCTTAGCTTTGGAAAAAGAAAAACCCAACGCCCAACGCGAAGGCGGTTATCAAGAACGCGATATGGCTTTCATCAAAGGCCGCTTGACGCGCTTGGAACAATCCTTCTTAAGCAAGGTCGATCGCGCGCGTTTGACCGCCGGCTTGACACGTTATGCAAAATTAGCCGTACGTCCAGCGGGCTTGGATACCTTGTTGCCTTCGCTAGACGCAGCAGCAGCGATGTACGACAAAACGCAATTAACCCAAACCGCACAGCGTCTAGCTTGGATGGACAAAGACCGCGCGGCCTTCACGCAATCGGAAGACACCTTTGTGCAGCTCGCCGTAAAATTGCATGATGTCGGCATGTCCCTAGAAAACCGTCGTAAAGAAGTTGACGGCAATCTCGATTTCATCATCCCACAATATATGCAAGCGGTCATCGATTGGAAAAAATCACAAGGCAAACCAGTCTATCCAGATGCCAACTCCACGCTGCGTGTGACCTTCGGCAATGTCGGCGCCTACTCACCTCGCGACGGCATCACCAAAGGCCCATTCACCACCGTCGAAGGCATCGTCGAAAAGCACACAGGCAAAGACCCATTCATCGCCCCAGCACCATTGCTGCAAGCGATCAAAGAACAGCGTTATGGCGTGTTTAAAGACAAAATTTTAGGCACAGTCCCTGTCGATTTCTTATCCAGCGCAGACACCACAGGCGGAAATTCAGGCTCAGCGGTCATGAACAAACGCGGTGAATTAGTCGGCTTAAATTTTGACTCCACCTACGAATCCATCACCAAAGACTGGTATTTCGACAAGGCCATCACCAAGGCCATTCATGTCGATATTCGTTACATGCTATGGGTCATGAAAGAAGTTGATCGTGCGGATAATGTGTTGAAGGAAATGACGATTAAGTATCCGAAGTAATCGCTTTGATCATTTATTTAAATAGCGGTCAGTGTGTTCATTGACCGCTATTTTTTTACCCGCGATTTTATCGCTGAAGAACTATTGATTGTCCAATGTAACTCTCGTCGAACTTGATTGCACCTAACAAGATTTTCCTCAGCTAGCGACAGGGCGAACGCGAAATTTATCTATAAATTGTTGTATGCCCGTTGGATGGGTCTTCTTCCAAATTTCGAAATCTGTGCGGAATTCTTCTTGAAAAAAGAAGATAAAAATAGCCGCTTCGAGTTGTCCTTCTTTGGCAAAATTTTGGAACTGTACCAGCAAAGTATCTTTCAACTCAGCCGTTCCCATTTCTGCTTTAATGGCAAAAGTTGTTTGCCAAGCTTTTAGTTCTTTTTGAAAAATGCTGGTTTCAGCGGCATGTTTCTCGGTGTACAGATTCGCTTTCGACATGGCATAGGCGAGCCAAAGGGCCGCATCTTCATCTTTCGGTTCCTTGCTAGCGCCTTGCGCCAATTCTACGTTGTAGCGGATCTTGCCATGTTCCTGGCTGATCTTGAGATTGGCTTGTCGATTCGCCCGCAAAGTGATTAAGCTTGTGCCCTCTACTTTGCTAAGGGCGGCATACCAGTCCCAAGCGGGAATATAGTTCGGTTGCGCCTCGATTGCACGCAGCAAAGATAATTTGATGCTTGCTATAGGGCGATTCATTTTTGATTGTGCGTGTGCCAAAAAGCGCCAGGCCTGATAATGGTTTGGATCTAGGTCAACTGCTTGGCGATAACGCGTTTCAGCCTCAGCAAACGCACCCTCCTGAAAATAACAGTCACCCGCATACAAAATTGCTGGCGCATAGTTTGGCGCCTTGGCAAATGCCGCTTCGTATTTTTCACGCGCCGCTTTGAAATCACGTTTTTGGAATAAATTTTCAGCTTCGTTAAATAGAATTTGTGCTTCTTGCGGGATGTTTGTCTTTTGTATGTTGGTCGCTGTTGAAAGCTTGCGTAGCGTCTCTTGCGCTAACGGGTCAGCTTCATTGAGCGTCAATGCCTTCTTCGCTAATTGTGATGCGTTCACGCGATATTGCGCTACGCTGTCTGTTTTCGCTCGTAGAGACGCTTCAAAAAACAAGGCAGCAGCAAATGCCCATGGCGCTGATGCTTTCGGATCTGCCTTTCCAGCTTCTTGAAATTGAAGTAAAGCCTCGGAGAGTTTGCCCTCTACCCAAAGCGTATTCCCTTTTTGCATCAAAGCTTGGCATTCTGTATTGCCATTGAATAGTTCAGCTTGCGTTTGTGCGAGGGAAGATAAATGCGTGCTGCACAATAAACAAAAACTAACTGTGAGAAGAATTTTTTTGAATTGCATAAAAGAAGAATCGAAAAAAAATGGCGGGTACAAAATGCACTACTTGAAGTGCAAAAGTATCGCACAAGTTACAGCGCACACCAGCAAACGTGAAGTCAAAAAAAACAAAAAATTGGCGTCATATTTGGGCAAATATGTTTCATCCCTAATATCTGCCAGTTCATCCACGGAAAGCACAACAGCGAAGATATGACTGACCTCTATTTTTTTACCCGCGACTTATTTCCCGAAGCATGACTCATCGCCAAAGGCGTGGCCTGACTGATCGCCAATACCGCCGGATGGGTAATTTTACGTTGCACGGTGATGGCATAAAACTGTTCTTGGATTTCTTCCGTGCTACCGACTAGCTCCAAGTCGTATTGACGCATCACCATATCGGCAATCGCACTGGGTTTGGCAAAGAAACCGACCCCGGCTTCACCGAAGGCGCTCATTAATGCGCTGTCATCAAATTCACCAGCGATGCGTGGGCGTACGCCTTGTGATTCAAACCAATGGAGTAGGCGCGAACGTAGTGCCGAGTCTTCGCCGGGTAAGAGTACTGGCGCGCCATCGAGGCAAGCGGGGAAGCTTTGAGGATGGGCGGCGCGCAGCGCTTTGGTGGCGAAAAAACTGAGGCCACATTCGCCTAAGGGATGATTAAAGCCACGTACTTTGGTGGCGGGCGACATGGGCGTGTCGGTGATGACGATATCGAGTTTGTGACGCGCCAATTCCGTCAACAGATCATCAAGCTTACCTTCGCGGCAATTGATCTTCAGTGTTTGCGGTAGGCTTAAGGCCGGTGCTAAGAGTTTATACGCCACCGCTTTTGCCACCGCATCAGAGACCCCGACACGCAATTGCACTGTGCGCTCTGTGGGGTGATGTTGCAGTAGTTGTTCCAGCTCTTGTCCTAGCGAAAAAATTTCTTCGGCATAAGCGAGCACTAATCGTCCGGCCTCGGTCAACTCCAAATTACGCCCGGCTTTTTCAAACAAGGCCTCGCCTTGAATATCCTCAAACAGACTTAATTGTCCGCTGATGGTTTGCGGTGTGACATGCAATTGCTCACTGGCGCGTGCGATGCTGCCAGTTTTTGCCACTACCCAAAAGTAGTGTAGATGTTTGTAATTGATGTTGGCCATCGATTTTTCCCTATTGCATTAAGAAGCCATTAAAGCGTTGTTACCACTAGTTTTGCCCCCCCTTTC
>CAYXJI010000234.1:0-6338 GCA_964465175.1 uncultured Burkholderiaceae bacterium
AATCGCTCAACCTTTGCGGACGGCCTATTGGTTGGCGGCGGGTTCGGTATCAGTGATCGCCTTACTGGCCGTGCTAAGGGTTATTATGATCGTCTTTTCCTCTACCGATTCGGTACGCATGTTCACCACGACGGGATTGAATCCTAGCGTCCTTCTCTTTGGTAGCTTAGCGCAAATGTCAAAGTCATTTGCTCTGATGCTGTTGATTAATTACACCCTTGCCAATGAGCTAAAAGAGCTGGCCGCAACTGACTCACTGACCGGCATCTTGAATCGCCGCACGATAGAAGCTGAAGCCATGCGTCAATTAGCGCAGATCCAGCGTAGCGGCGACAATCTTGCCATCATGATGATAGACGTTGATCACTTTAAGCGCATCAACGACGAGCATGGCCATCCCGCTGGCGACGAAGTGCTGCGTCGTTTGGCACATTTGATGAATTCGGTCGTGCGTGGCAATGATTATGTAGCACGCTATGGCGGTGAAGAGTTTTGCATCCTATTGCCCGTGACCAGCGAAACACAAGCGGCGGTCTTGGCCGAGCGATTACGTCGTTTGTACGCAGCGTTGAACATAGATTGGAACGGCAAGCCTTTGCAAAGTACCATCAGTATCGGTGTGGCGGATTCACGCCAAGCCGGTAGCGATTTACAAAGCTTGATTAAAGCGGTCGATACGGCGCTGTATCAGGCGAAGCACCAAGGGCGCAACCAAGTGGTGCGCTACGCCGAAGGGGTTGAGGTAAACGCTTCGATGCAGCACGTGTGACATAGTCTGCGACGCTTTATTCGACAGCCACTAGTGTCTCGACATCCGAAATTATTTTGTCGACGGCACAGGGCGGCACGAGCGGCGGCAGTTTTTTATTAATCAGCGACACATCCTTGATCTCCGTTCCATCCGGACGCACCGCTTGTTGCGCGGATAACCAATCGCCGTTGTCTTTGTGTTCCATGATCATTTCCCTTCAATGCAGTTTAGTTCTATGGGTGCTGAGATTATCAAATCGAGCCCATGAATGCCTATCATAAACCTTGCAATTTGGCGCGAGATTCTTGCTGACGGTTTTCTTGTTCTAGCGCAAATTAAGGTATAGGCTTCGTAAATTTTTTGCAATAAGCGTAAGTTCTAGGACTTACGCAAAACCGCCCCAGCGTCGTTGTTGCCGCCTCGCCGTGCTCAAGCACTGTCTTCGTCGGCACGCCTAGCTGGGACAATTTTGCGTAAGTCCTAAGTTCATATCGTTTAAATCCAGATGCAATCAATTTTAGTAACTAACTATTGGAATTAATGTAGCTCGAAAGACATATTGTAAGAATGTCGCTGTTATAATACGTTCTTCTTATTTCTTGCTTATGTGATGCATTCAGCAGAAAAATTATCAAAAAGCAATAAATTCGAATAAATTTAAGTAAAAAGCCATCATTGCGTATTGGGTAAATATGTCTAAAAAATTTCAAGTAGTCCTTTTTTTGTCGGCTCTTCTATTGAGTGCTTGTGGCGGGGGAAATTACGATACGCCGTCTGCCACTACCATGCAGCCACCACCAGATGTAATGCCCGCCGATGAGCTTGTGATGCAAGATGTTAATCGTATTTCAAGTAAGCAAGACTTTACGCTAGCCTTGGCGACAGATGGCACTGTCTATTCTTGGGGAGCAAATTATCATGGGCAGCTCGGCATCGGTTCGCAACAAAACACCTTCACTCCAAGCCAGATTTTAGGTTTGAGTTGGGTTCGCGCGGTACAAGCTGGCGCCAATTGGGGTACCGCCTTGGATAAAGACGGTGATGTTTGGGCGTGGGGAAATAATAGTGTTGGGCAGCTAGGTTTATCAAAAGTTGCCTTCATTGCTCAGCCGGTCAAAGTGCAAGGTATCAGTAATGTGAAGGCGATCTCGAATGGTGCTGCGCATACTTTAGCATTACACAATGATGGTACTGTATGGGGATGGGGCAATATTAATGTTACAAACCTAAATGTCCCAACAGCTGTGGCTAACTTAAGTGATGTGAAAGCGGTCGCTGCTGGCGCTTCATTCTCAGTTGCGTTAAGAAAAGATGGCACGGTTTGGACTTGGGGAAGGAATGGTTTGGGGCAGTTGGGTACTGGCAGTGGATTCTTTTCAATTCAAGCTATGCAGGTTACAGGTTTGAGCCGGGTCAGGGCGATTGCCGCTGGTGATTATCATGTCCTCGCATTATTAGAAGATGGCACCGTAAAATCTTGGGGGTACAATGGCTCTGGACAGCTAGGTAATGGGACTTTGGTTTCCGCGAATCGACCAGTAGATGTTTTTGGTTTGACCAATATTAAAGCTATCGCGGCCGGTAGTTACCATAGCTTAGCTATCCGAAATGATGGTTCGGTGCTGGCTTGGGGGGAAGGATACTTTGGACAGTTAGGTAACGGTGGCTCGGACAATCGTGTCTTGCCTACCAATGTCTATTGGATTTACAACGCGGTAGCCGTCAGCGCAGGTTATGGTCATAGCGCGGTATTGCAGAGCGATGGGCGTGTCAGTTCGTTTGGTCTGAATGTTTACGGTGCATTGGGTCATCCGACTTCCTATAAATCCAATGTACCCGTCGATGCGGTTAATGTGAATGGATACGGCACTATGAATTTTGGAACACTGCCTAAGTGATGCGCAGTCTTTGTATGTACTGGTGCAATACAGTGCTAAATTGTGCCAAATAGTGTTAATTAGAATCGGATAGAATTTTTAGTTAAGGTGATTCTGTTCTAAATCGATAATGAGCTCCTCGTATGATGAGCTCATTATTTTTTTATCCTCTTGTTTGTGGGCTACACCGTGAAATCTAAAGCTAAGTTTTCCTCAGCGTGTTCTTTTGCTCCTACATTGCATACAAATTTGTTCGCACGCTTCAGCCTAGTTTTGCTGGGCTTGCTGTTATCGCTGCCATTTCTGATTCCCGTTCACAGGATGCCAATACCCTCCTTTTATTCGGAATGGCTGGCTGTTTTTTTGGGATGCTTAGCTAGTCTTTTTTTTCTATGGGCGCTAATTGCTCAAGCAAAAAAACCAAAATTCATCCAGATTCCCATTCAAATACCTTATATCGCTTCGTTGCCCGTAGCCCTCTTTTTGATCGTACTTGCGCAAGCCATTTTGGGCTATTTCGCGTATATCAACAATGCCTTGGTGGTCATGCTTTTTCTTTTGTGGTCGGCACTTTTGATGATAGTCACTAGCAATTGCCTAAGACTATTTGCACCCGCGCAATTGATTCAGAAATTGGCGCTGTTTGTGCTTGTCGGCGGGGTGATTAATGCTATTTTCGGTCTGCTACAATTTTTTCAAATCGCACAATATCTACCAAATTTGATTACTGAAGCGATGTCGCTTACGCACTCGGGTGTGTATGGCAATCTGGCACAGCAAAATCATTTTGCCACCCATTTATCACTGGCGGCCGCGGCCTTACTCTATTTGTATGGCAGTCAATGCCTGTCATGGCTACCGTCCATAGTGCTGGCTAGCCTTTTAACATTAGGGCTTTTTTTGTCCGGCTCTCGCAGTGCTTTTCTCTATCTTATTTGCTGCCTGTTTTTTTACTATTTCCGACGCCCTGGCAACGCATGCTATTTGTGTTCGCTACCGCGACTGTTTCGCACCAAGTACATCGCCTTGTTGCCAGTGATGGTGTTGGGACTTGCCATATTGCTCGGTTTTATTGTCGAATTACCTCAGTTGAAACGTTACCTTTATTTGTCTGAGGCGGTTGGTGCCAGAGCTTTTCTATGGGGACATGCTTGGCAAATGTTTACGGATGCGCCTGTCTTGGGTGTGGGTTGGGACGCTTTTGCTTACCGCCTAATTGAACAGATAGGTCAGAGTGGCAAAATCAATGTGTGGGGCATCGATCAATATGCCCATAACCTACCTTTACAGTTGTTGGCTGTATCGGGTATGACGGGTTTTTTGGCCTTGGTATTGCCAGTCGGTTTCTTTCTACGCAGACAATTCCAACAGAGCTTGAATCACGAGAGGCGATTTTTTTATACTTGTTTAAGTATTTTATTGATCCACAGCTTATTAGAACAACCACTATATTATGCTTATTTCTTGGCAGTCGCATCGTGTATCTTCGCTTGCGCGGAGTCCAAGTCGCGTTTGGTGATATTGAATAAATTCACTTGGGGTTTGAGCATCGTCGTGATCGTTGCGGCGCTTGTGACTAGCGTCAAGACTTTCCGTGATTTCGCCTATATTGAAAATAATTTTTATGGCGAAAACGCACCAATTTCTCAGCAAACGCCGGACCAAATCCGGTCAAACCATACGTGGTCAATTTTCCCATCCCTGATAGAATCAATGCGCCCCGATGTCTTTGTTTCACATCAAGCCAGTCCTAGCGAAAAATTAATCTTGAATCAGCGCCTCATGCATTATGCCCCTGTCGCGGAGACGGAATTTCGGCATGCCGCGCTGTTGGCGGAAGTAGGCAATATTAGTGAAGCGAGACGGCGATTCTTTACCGCTGCATTGGCTTATCCAGAAGCGACCGATCTCTATTTGGCAAGATGTAAACTACTAGCGAAAAGCGAGCCGCAAAAGTATGCTGCATTGGTCGCATATGCCGAAACTTTCACCGCAGATTTGCACGCGGTGAGGCAAAGGCAAGCTAAGAACGCGCAGAGTAAGTAGATATCTGCGCGTCATGGGTGCAAAAAATGCGTGTTTAACGATAATTGCCTTTGATAATTAACGACCAAAAAACTCCGCATGCACCAATTGCAAAGCCAGTTTTTTGTCGTCTTGATGTACGAGCATATACGCTGCGACTTCGCTGGCACCGGCTGCGGCTAGATTGACGCGGACGCCGCCGGCTAGTGCTGCGGATAAGGCGCGGCTGGCGATGGCGCTGCCGACATCTGATGCGTGTAAAACACCATCGCCCACCACCGCCACGATGGCTACTTGATCGTCTTTTGAGACCTCGACGACGCCCGCTAGATGATGTCCTGCCACTGCATGGTAGGCGGCTTCTAAGTGATCGCGAGCTAGTAAAATATTGATCGCGGTTTGTGCTGTGAGTACGCTCTTGATGTTGATATCGTGTTGCTCTAGCGTATTGGTGACTTGCGCGAGGATGCCAGGTTTAAAACCAACGCCCGGACCGTGTAGCTTGAGTATCGCCACATCCTCAGTCGCGCTCACACTTTTCACCACATCACGGGTGACGGTGCGTTCCGCGTTAATGATGGTGTAAGGCAGTATGCCGCGTTCTGGTTGGGTGATATTCAAAATACGAATCGGAATATCTTGATCGAACAAAGGCTCGACCGTGCGAGGGTGCAAAATTTTGGCACCAAAATACGAGAGCTCAGCGGCTTCTAAATAATTTAATTGTGCAATCGAACGCGGGGTGCTGACCGCGCCGGGATCCGCGCTCAAAAAGCCATCAACATCTTTCCATACATCGAGCGATTCTGCACCGATGCAGCGGGCAATCGACGCGGCCGAATAGTCCGAGCCACCACGCCCAAACAGCGTTGTTTTTCCTTCTCTATCCACGCCATAAAATCCCGGTACCACGATGATCTCCGCACCGGTCAAGGCAGCGGCAACGGGCTGGGTGCTGGCCTCAAAATCACAGGCTGCATTGCCAAATACGCCGTCGGTGATTAAGCCGATATCTTCAGGCAAAGCTTCTCGTGCTGGTAAGCCTCGGCTCAACAAGACTTCGGTGAGCAATAAGCTCGACAAGCGTTCGCCATAGCTCAAGATTGCATCATTCACGAAATTAGGAATGTCGCCAATACAGTGAATCCCGGTTAAATAGCGATCTAATTGATCGATGCGCACTGCCAGCGCGCGCTCTATACGATCTTGTGCGGCAAGATCGGCGACATTGGCCTCAATGATTTCACGCTTGAGGCGACGTAGGTGCTTGGTATAGTCCTGACTCTCTGCCAGCGCCGCTTTGGTGCCCGCACCTTCCTTGGCTTTTTGCACGCAGGCGATGAGGGCGTTGGTGATGCCAAAAAAGGCCGACACCACTAGCACTAAAGGACGCTGGTAGGTTTGCACCACATTGATCACGCGATCTATGTCCTGTGCTTGGCGCAGATTAGAGCCACCAAATTTAACGACGATCTTTTTCATAAAGTTTGTTCCGATAAAACGAAGTATTTTGTGCCGTGATGAGTATGCACCATATTGTAATCTGATTGGCAGTGTGGCTCAAAGTAAGCCCATCGCCAGAGTGCAAAACACAAGACCCGCCAGATCGTAAGGCTGACGGGTCTTGTGTTGGTTTTGGTATGCCAGCTAAGGCTTACTGCTAGCCTATTTATTTAATGGAATCG
>CAYXJI010000235.1:0-6251 GCA_964465175.1 uncultured Burkholderiaceae bacterium
CCTGTATGACCTCAAGTTCATGCGTCACTCCCTCCTTAACCTATATGGCATTGACCGCACGCGCCGCAGATTTTGCGGTGAATGAATTGAAACGCGGCAACTTATAAAACAATTTATACGAATTCTAAGAGGAAAAAAATGAATCGAAGAGAACTCTTACAAATGGTTGCCGCGATGACAGGTACAGCGGTGATGGGTGGTGAGGCATTTGCCTTGCACATAGATATCGATGCTGATGCCGGTTCCCCTCATTTGCCTACTTTAAGTCATGCTGGTTTCCCTTTCTCTGCCCGTGAAATCAATCTGCTAGATGACATCGCAGAAACGATCATTCCCAAGACCGATACCCCTGGTGCCAAGGCGGCCAAAGTAGGGCGCTTCATGGAAATCATGGTGCGCGATTGTTATACGGCCGCGCAACAAGAGGCATTTCTTGATGGCTTAAAAAACTTTCCTAGCTTGTGCCACGCGCAATATCAAAAGAGTTTTTTTAACTTGAATGCCAAGCAGAGGCATGCGCTATTAGTGAATCTAGAGAAGGAGGCGAAATACTTTAATACAGGACAATCCGAACGCGACCAAGTACGGCGCCAGGCTTTAGAAACTGAGAACAAAGACAATAACTTTGCGCTACAAAAAGATTTTGAGAGCCTCCCTAAGCATTTTTATACCATGGTAAAACAATTGACCTTATTAGGTTTCTTTACCTCAGAAACAGGCGCAACTAAAACTTTGCGCACGGTAGCGGTGCCGGGGCGATATGACGGCAATGTGCCGTATATCAAAGGGCAGCGTGCTTGGGCTTGAGGCTTAATTAGTTCAATCAAATTGTAAGTCGAGTGATGCCCGCGCCGCCACGCTTTTCAAACTACGGTAACGGCAATTTGATGCAAGAGAAAAATGTTCAAAGAAGGAAATCTATGTCTCCGTACTCTCGTCGCAGCATGTTAAAACAATTGTCATTCGGCACGCTGGCGATGTTGGCACCGAACGCCATTCAACGCGCAATGGCGCAAGCCTCGGGCGCTTTGAAAGGGCATATTCATCATTCCGTTTGTCGCTGGACTTTCTCGCATCTGAGCCTGCCGGAGCTTTGTGCTTTGGCAAAGTCCATCGGTTTTTCGGCGGTAGATTTGGTCGGCCCGAAAGAATGGGCTATCTTGAAGGCACATAAGATTGATTCATCCATGTGTAACGGTGCTGAGATTAGTTTGAAGAACGGTTGGAATGATCCCCAATATCATTCAACTTTGATCAAAAATTATCTTGATCATATAGAATTAGTTGCCAAAGCTGGCTATAAAAACTTGATCTGTTTCACCGGCAATCGGCGTGGCATGGACAATCAAGTAGGCTTAAAAAATTGTGTCGATGGACTCAAAAAAATCATGTCTCATGCAGAGAAACATGGCGTCATCTTGCATATGGAAATACTCAATAGTCGGATTGATCATATCGACTATATGGCCGACAGTAGTGACTGGGCGTTTGAGTTATGCAAGCAGATAGATTCGCCGAATATGAAGATGTTGTTCGACATCTATCATGTACAAATTAATGAAGGCGACATCATCCGTCGTCTACGCAAATGCGCGCCTTATATCGGGCATTATCACACCGGTGGCGTACCGGGACGTGGCGAGATTACGGAGAATCAAGAGCTCAACTATCGCGCCATTATGCAAGCCATTCATGCTACGGGTTTTCAAGGCTATGTTGCGCAGGAATTTTCTCCTGCGGGCACCACGCCAGAAGAAAAAGCTAGTTCCTTGCAGCGCGCGATTCTATTGTGCGATGTGTAAACTCAAATTAAGCTACGGCAATTAATATGGACAAGCTTCAACAAAAAATTCGTATCGGTATGGTCGGTGGTGGGCAAGGTGCATTCATCGGCAATGTCCACAGAATCGCCATGCGTATCAGCGATCAATTTTCACTAGAAGCCGCTTGTTTTTCTGCCGATCCGCAACGCGCGCTGGCCAGCGCGGCCGAGATTGGCATCTCCCCTGCGCGTAGCTATCCTAACTATGAAGCGATGGCTCAGGCCGAAGCCGCGCGTCAAGATGGCATTACGGCGGTTGTCATTGTGACGCCTAATCATTTGCATTTCCCCATTGCGAAATGTTTTTTGGAGCAGGGGATACACGTCATTTGCGACAAGCCTTTGACCTTGGGTAGCGCCGAAACGCGCGAACTGATCACGCTCAGCCAAAGCCTAGATAAGCATTTATTTGTGACCTACAACTACACTGGCTACCCGATGATACGGGAAGCGCGAGAGCGTGTGCGCTGTGGTGATCTGGGCGAGATTCGCATCATTCAAGTTGAATACAGTCAAGATTGGTTAGCTACCGCACTGGAGCAATCGGGGCAAAAACAAGCCAGTTGGCGCACCGACCCCAAGCAAGCGGGCGCGGCGGGCTGCCTCGGGGATATTGGTGTGCATGCGTTTAACTTAGCGCATTTTGTATCGGGGATGACACCGATAAAAATCGCAGCGGATTTACATTCTTTTGTCCAGGGGCGAGTATTGGACGACCATGCCCACGTATTGATGCGCTATGCCAATGGCGCTCGCGGTAGTTTATTGAGTAGCCAAGTGGCAGTCGGCAAAGAAAATCATTTGCGCCTGCAAATTTTTGGTGATAAGGGCGCACTCGATTGGTGTCAGGAACATCCGAATCAATTGCAATTTGCTACGCTAGAGGGCGCGACCCAAGTATTGAGCCGAGCGCGTCATCCCATCAGCCAAGCCAGTCGCGATGTCAGTCTGATTCCTGCTGGACATCCAGAAGGCTATTTAGAGGCCTTCGCCGTCTTATATCGAGAGTTCGCGCATGCACTCGCGGCACCGGTAGCGAGTCACGCCGTGCATAGCGCTCTGCCAGCCTATGTTGACCTTTGCTTTATCGAAGCATGTATTCGTTCGTCCGCGCAAGATTCTGCGTGGACCGCACTGACCTAAATTGAGATTAATTCTATGAAAACCATCAAAGGCCCTGCGGTTTTTCTCGCCCAGTTTATTCGCGGTGAGGCTCCTTTTAATTCGCTTTCAGGTTTAGCGCATTGGGCCGCTGACAAAGGTTTTGTTGGTGTGCAAATGCCGACCAATGTTAGTGCTATTTTTGATCTCGTCAAAGCAGCGGGCAGCCAAACTTATTGCGATGAAGTCGCAGGAACATTGGCTCAGCACGGGCTCGTGATTAGTGAACTTTCTACCCATTTGCAGGGCCAATGCTTAGCCGTGCATCCCGCCTACGACCACTTATTCGATGCCTTTGCACCGCCATCGGTTCATGGCAATGCGGCGACACGAAGCTTATGGGCAAGCGAGCAACTCAAGCTCGCCGCACTGGCCTCGCGACGATTAAATTTAACAGCTAGTGTCACCTTTTCCGGTGCTTTAGCATGGCCTTATATGTATCCGTGGCCACAACGCCCCAAGGGTTTGGTCGAATTAGCATTTGCCGAATTAGCACGACGTTGGCGCCCTATACTCGATGTATATCAAGAGCATGGCGTTGATCTTTGCTACGAAATTCACCCGGGCGAAGACTTGCATGACGGCTTAAGCTTTGAGCGCTTCCTTGACGAAGTCAATCAGCACGAACGCTGTCATATGCTGTATGACCCCAGCCATTTTGTCTTGCAACAGCTCAATTACTTGGACTTTATCGATATCTATCACGAACGTATTCGCATGTTTCACGTCAAAGACGCCGAGTTTAATCCCACGGGAAAATGCGGCGTCTACGGCGGCTACGCGCCTTGGCTAGAAAGAGCAGGGCGCTTCCGCAGCGTGGGTGATGGACAAGTCGACTTCACGGCGATTTTCAGTAAGCTCGCGCAATATGATTACAGCGGCTGGGCAGTTTTAGAATGGGAATGCTGCATTAAAGACAGCGAAACCGGCGCGCGCGAAGGGTCTGAATTTATCCGAAGCCACATTATTCCGACCGCCGATCGCGCCTTCGATGACTTTGCTGCGAGTGCCGCTGACACCCGCGCTTTACAAAGTCTATTGGGAATTGCTGTGTGAGAGATATCTGCATCTTAATGGCGAGCCACGAAGGCTGGCTCGCCCATTAAATTAGTGAAAATGAATTCGCCAGAAGGATACAAAGCGTACAAATTATAGACCCAATGCAAATCCTATCGGCATACTGGAGCCCAAGCAAATTGCCCGCGCTTTATCTTACAAGAACCGCCAATTTGCTTTTCCAAGTCAGACGGATAGCTTGTCCAACAGGGACTTTATAACTACGCCATTCTTTGTAATCTTTAATTGCGGCAAACATGTCAATATTCCTTTTTTTGCGATGAGTAAGAGTGATGGACGAATCTTAATTTGAGTGCAGGAATATTATTGTGATGGTCAACACAAACCTGAAGATATTCCTGCAAATATCTTCGCAGACGGCAAGTGTTGAGTCGATTGTGTCTCCGTCGCTCGCTGTAGAATGTTTCGATGGATTCTGCATTTCAAAAACTGAATGGTTTTGTCAGCAGTGCGGCAAATATCGATAAAGCTGTTTCGGTCGCACGAAATGTAAAAGGTGTGTCGTCTGTGAAGAATGACATGCGGGTCAAATAAATATCCGGCCTTGCTTGTATAAAAAAGCTTCCTCGGAGGCTATTGGTTCAGGAAGCTTTTTTTCATCTTGAGGAGCAAGTGCTGTACTTCATTCTTTATATCTGTTTGGCACTAGCTTGGTTGTGTTTGCCCATCGCCCAAAAATGTAAAATAAGACGAAATAATCTCAAATACTTATACGAAAACTCCCTGTTTTGTAGTCTCTTTAAAATCCAAACAGCCGCTCTTTTTACATTTTTGGGGGAGTATGTTTCACTAGCGAGGTGGAATTTCGTCGCGATCTCTTAAAGTATTTAACCAATATGCTGGGTTGAGGTATAAAGCAGCCAGAGCCTCGATATCCAACTTTGAGCCGCTAGGAGTAAATTCAAAGGTGCCAAATAAATTAACGTGTTGCCATGCCACTGGGGAAATCCTACGCATCAGTTCAATTGCCTCCTCATCTCCCGTGTTCAATTTTTGTTCATAGACTCGAGTCAAGATTAGCGTGTTGTAATAAATAACAGCGTTGGCGATCAGGCGTGAACATTCATTCCAAATGTGCTGTTCATCTTCGGTCCTAACTCGAAACTTTTCTCCATTAACGAATGCGACAGCTCGCCTAAACTTATGGTACGCCTCCCCCCGATTGAGCGCCTTTTGTACCCCTTGCCTTAGTTTTGGGTCATCAATGTATTTCAGTACGTACTCTGTAAAACATAAATGATCGAGTTCCCATAAAGCTCTCTTGGTCGAATTCTGTCGGGAATAGCTTGATAACTTCCTCACGATTGTTGATTGAGTCACGTCTTTTTGAGCCAGGGATACTAGAATACGCTGGATGTTCGGCCATTCTTTAATAATCAATTCATCGTTCACTCTTCGACATGGCTTGATCCATGCGTCTCCATAATGGTTCGGTTGATGAAAACCAATGATTGATTCTGCTTTTTTGGGAAAATTTTTATACCTCGGTGCAAATTCATGGTTAAAAGTACGCAGGATAATAAAATTAACTTGGTTTGTACCATGCGTATCAGTCGAATGACGTTCAGGCCTTATGTCAGATGTATTGTTGTAAAGCAGGTCGAAAACATAATGGCTTTCGTGTTCATGAGTTCCGATAACACGGGCATTGACAGGTACATGATTTGCGACCAATGCTAGGCTGCTTACGCCTTTTTTTAGCCCAAAATATTTCGGTGAATGTCGAGAGTTAAATGTATCCGCTTGTGTCTCTATTCGCTGTCCATCAGAACTGGAATGCATCGCATCCTCAATATCATAAAGATGAAATGCCGGAAGTTGGGCAATTGCGTTGACGATCAAATCATTTGCAGCGCGTAAAGTTTCTAGACGTAAAAAATTACGCGAACATGAGGATAAAGATGAGTAAGACATACCTGAAACTTCAGCCATTTTTCCAAGACCCATATTAGTGCCCATTGCCACTACGCAAGCAAGAATTTCTTTGGGGTCCGGATCGTGTTTAACATATCGATCTAAGACATGTGTAAAACCCTGTAAAAATGATGTTTCGCCCGATACAAACCACAATAGATCTGCGATTCCTATTCCCGGGAGCTGACTAAAAAAAGGACTGTTGACTGGTTCTTCTGATGCAGGATACAAAAGCCGCCAACGGCGATTCTCACCATTACCGCGAAATTTAATATGT
>CAYXJI010000236.1:0-6211 GCA_964465175.1 uncultured Burkholderiaceae bacterium
AGTCATGGCTGCGCAGCGTAACCTATGCCAAGATTTATACCATGTTCATATAGTCAAAACGCAGGCCTATACCTTAACTGGCGTGATTGAAATCGACGAATCTAGGCCGCTAGCCGACATTTATGCGGAAATCTACTTCCGTTGCGCCAAGCTGATCTCAGCAGGAGCGCGCATTACTCGATTTGAAGAAGCTCTGGCGAATGGCATGAGTTGGGAAGAGTTACTCACCGGTCCACTGCCAGAACACGGCTATATAGATGCAGCGCATTTCGATCAAAATAACAGCATCGTGGACGTCGTCAAATTGATCGCCTTGATACGACATATCCCGGGCGTGACGCAGGTTAGAAACTTGGGCTTGATCGATACCCAGCAGCGCGCAGTGAATCACATCAGCAGCGATCATCACGATGATTTTTTTCCCGTCCTACAATTCCCTCGTGAAATCGCGCACATGCGAGCCTTGCGCCTTGTGTACCGACGCAACCCCTTAGGATCAACTGGCAACACTTCGGTTGCAGAACTACAAAAATCGGTCTTACCACAGGATCTCGCATTGTGGGAACACGTCAGTCTATCCCTGAAAAAATTTGAATTCGAGTACCACGCCTTTCGCAGTAACCAAGGTAATTTGACTCGCCTGATGGTACTACCACAAGGCGAGCATCGCGCCTTCCACGACTACCTGTCCATTGGCGAACATAGCCCTGCCATTTACGGCATCAATCATTATGGCGTGCCGAATTCCGAGCCGCCCGCTGTACATGCCAGAGCGCGTCAATTGAAGGCCTATTTATATCCTTTTGAGCAATTGATGGCAAACTACCTAGCGTCTTTGCAGGGTGTACGCCAGTTATATTCGCTTGATGAAAATCTACAAGAAAGTTACTTTGCACAGTTTTTACAAGCGCCACATATTCCCAATATTGAATTACTTTACACTGAGCAGGCCAATCCACAGCAGATAAAACAAATCCTGCAAACGCAGGATAATTTTAGCGACAGACGTAATCGCGTACTAGATACCTTGCTCGCCATTTACGGCGAAGATTTCCCCTCAGAAGGCATGCGTCGTTTCAACGTTTACAACCAGGAAGATAGCGCGCAACAGGCGATTCGAGGAAAAATAAAACTACTTAAAGCATTATGCTTTCTCAGTAGTAATCGTGGCGGCGCATTTGATCTAAGTCAGCCGTATTGGCATGCGCACAACTACGCACCGCTACAATTAAAAATCGCCATTCTCACCGACTGTAGTGAAGCCAATGTTGGCCGGTCTTTAGTCGATCATTTGAATACCGGTACGCCGCAATTTGTGAGCGACAAGCACTACAAAAACAGCCTAGAGCAACAAAGTCAATTGCCGCAAGCAGTGAGCTACGCTTCAACCCTTCCCCTACCGCATACGAATCAGCTGACGAATCTAGGGAAATTGCGGCTACCACACAATAAGCTATGCGCTGCGTTACTCAAAGCGGGGATACGACTCTCCAACTACCGCTTACTGCCCACGCAAAATAAACAATTTTGGCTATGTTTGTCGTGTGAAGAGAATGCTGCAATTTGGCCATTGATCAAACTCAATCTGACAGAAGCCCTTAATTATGCCCAGCAATTGCAGGCACAGCTACTGCAAATGAACCAACAATGCGAAGGCTTTCATGTGCTCGAGCACCTGCTACTACGTCCTCGCAGAGAGGGTGTGAGCCGCAAAATTAATGATGACTTTTATGCGCACCGCGTAAGCATTATTTTGCCGGGTTTTACGCCACGCTTCGCCGATCTTGGCTGCCGCGCTTGGGTAGAAGAGCTCATCTCTAAAAATTTGCCAGCGCATATTCTCCCAGAGTTTTACTGGCTCGATTTTGCATTTCTAGCACAATTTGAACAGCGCTATCGCGCATGGCTACAACATCTCATTGACTACACCGAGGATGATAGCGAGGACGCGGCTAGGACATTGGATGACACTTCAGAACAACTACTTGAGCTGCTTAAGTCGAACCGTACTCGCCACCACAATGATGTCTGGTTATAGACTATGCACCCCGCCCATCTTATCCACGAAATAGAATTTGAATTCAGCTACAGTAGTCGCGTACTGGATCAAGACACGCTCAAAACTTGGGTGCAAGACGTACTATTAGGCGTGATTGATCATGTGTTTGACGATGTATTTTGTGATGTATTTCCTCACGCCGCTACCCAATACAATAGATCAAGCGCGATACGTCGCTTATCTCACATTGAGGTCGACCTCGGTTGTATTCCTCAATCACAATTCCAGAGCGAATTAGAACATCGCCTCCGCCGCGAGCTCAATGCACAATTGCGCGAAGGACTGGCGCTAAAGGATGGTGGCGATGATCACGAAGCTAATGACGAGGAACTTCTTAATAGCAAACTTACTTCCTCATTGCTGGACAAGGAATTACGCAACAAAACTCAGTTGGGCGCCCACGCCAAGACAGAAGAAAAAATACGAGTCCAAATGACTCGCAGCCCTCAGGATAGGGAGCCAGCGCTCACCTCGATTCAAAATCCAACTAAGATAGCCAATGAGCTTGTGATACTAGAGCAATTTTTGAGCACCGGTCAATTACCATGGGAATGCTCAGCAGATCCACGCCATGCCCATGTAACTGTGCTGCAAAAGTGTTTAGATAGAAGCAGCGATAGTGCCCCGCTCCGTCATTTGATTGCTAATTCAGTGATGTGCCAGCGCTTGGTGCAGCAATACAAAACACCCTATCTATTTCAAATATTGAGCAAATGTTTGATGCCATGGCCAAAGACCTCGCACGAAAACATCTTGAACTGGATTGCCTTAGAGCTAGTGATGTGCGCCGCCGACAAGCAAAAAGAACAGCGTTTTTGGGAGTGGCTACTACCTCGCAGCGTTGGTAGCCCGATGACCTTTGCCGAACTACTACAACAGTGGACAAGCAGTCAGCAGCTTTCCGTGTCTTCGGTTCTGTCAGGATACCGAGCGCGCTTGACCCAGGATCACCATCTACCTATCGAACTGATTCAAGCTGGCCAGATGTTATTGAGCCAAATTGAGCGACATGCTCTTGTGGCACCTAGCCACACACTCGCAATGACGAATCCCAAAGACAACGTCGCAAAGAGAAATGACTCAGCTCACGAAGTATCGACGCTACCGTCTACTGATGAACACAGCATACCATCGCGTGACGAGCCATTCAATTTCCCTACGCCATCGGCGGTCGCCACACCTGACATCTTTTACCAAGCATTGCTCATCGCGGAGCACTCGCGTTTGCGGCACCATTGGACAAGCTACCTAGAAAAGTATCCAGCGTTAGTCAGACAGGCTCGTCCTCAAGCCTGGCCCGTTTGGCTGCAACTTTTTCCCGCTAAGTACTTGCGCGATATTTGCTTGATACTGCATGCAGATATCATGTGGCTACTAGAACGATTGATCGCTGATCTCTCTAGTGCCGAACAAGATGCCATCTATCGCCAATGCTGGCGGCTACTCTTGGCATCGGCACCCAACAGCTTGCGTCCTGAGACACTATTGATTCAACTACCTGCTTTGATGGCGAGAACTAGGCAAGTGATACCTGCATTCGCGGCCGATATGGCGAAGCGATTCAGCGCCATCTCAGACGATACTCGCACGCCAACAATTGAAGACCAAGCGCGTCAACCGCATTTTTATCTAGACCTACTCACTAGCAAAGCAATCGCAATTTGCGCTCCACACTTAGTCAGCTTTCAGCATGATTTACATGACGCTCGCTTTGAAAAGCCAAGAATTTTGCCACTCTGTTTAGCGCCGTCGTCACCGTATTTGCATCGAGAAAATAAGCTAAGCAAAACGCAATTAGCTGCATGCTTAGCGTCAGACGATAGTGCGAACCTGCATCGACTCTGGTCGAGCATTTTACTAAGACAAGCGCAAGACTTAAGGAGCCTCTGGCAGCAGGCAGAGCCGTCTCAACGTCTATGCTACAGCCAGCATATGAGGCCAGAACAGAAGCTTGATTTGGCATTTTTACTGGCACCAGAACTCGTGGCCTTGTTACTGCAACTCAAAACACGACTCGTAGAAACTCGCCTTCTCTTACAGAGTTTTTTTGCGCCATCGCCAAACACCACGCGCAACGATTTAAAAGAAGATTACCTGAATAATTTAGCGATATTTGACGACGCACGCATGATGCAAGCAGCGATAGCATTGATACTCCAAAGCCAAGCCAAGAACCAAGCACGCGTTGACGACAAATCAAACAAAAAACCGGCAAAATTCTTGCTACATCTGCTGGAAATACTAGGTATTCCTAGCTATGTGGTGCAATGGTGGCAGGCGACACCCAATTTATCTAAGAGCAGCCCTCAATTGCACGCAGCCTTATCCGAAAGAAAAGCAAACCACGCGCTCGCCGCGTCAGCGAACGTTCCCGAATTCACGACGGTCAGTTCACAGGAAAACCATAAGCTCTATTTATCCACCAGTAAATCAAGTGATCAGATAAATCATGCGATTCAACATCACACAGAAACCGAAAGCCAAACAAAAACAAGTACCTATTCTGCATTCAATGTCAACTTACAACAATTTCATGCATGGCGGCGGGGTGAGTTGTCGATTTGCGCAGCAGAGCTTAGCGTCACGCAACTCAATCACTACTTGCACTGGTGGTTCGTCCATGATGCAGCTTGGAAGAATCGGGAATATGTTTTTTTGCTTGAGGCGATTACCCTAGGTTTAGCGGAGGTGTCTGCGCCAGAATTATTCTTAAAGTCTGTACTCCAACAACTACAACTGGGCGTCGATATTGATGTAGAAAAACTGACGCATCAAGCCCAATTTGACGCGAACATCGCTAACGACGAGCTAACTTGCAGTGCAGTCGAACTGCGTATTCTGCGGGAATATAATGCAAAAATAAATCCAAATAATCGTTTAGTTAATGACCGAGCAAGCGAGACTGCTGCACACGATGTCAATACCACTAAGTCCAGCGCGAACTTGCTACAAGTAAGCGCAAGTATCGAGACGCAACTTCATAAAGCCTTACTCTACCCTCAAGAATTCACTAGCTTACTTAGCCAATTACGTGCCCATCCTAGTCGTTTGAAGCAATGCAATTACGTGCAATTACATCAGATTCTACAAATGTACTTCGCGCAGGAAGGCGATTCCGCGACCCTAGGAAATTTCGTCTCAAACGCAGAAAACTATGCAATGCGCACGCCTGACCCCGCCGCCTTCTTGTCGCTAGTCTTGGAAAAATGCTGGGCTTTTGAAGTCGAATATCACACCAAGGTTAATGCAAAAGAACAAACGAGTAAGGCCTTGGAAGTAAAAACAAAAGCAGCAGCACAAACCGATTTGGCCGCGATCGCCAACTATTGCACTCAGCAGTGTGCGTCCGAGCATCCTGGTGCACAGCCACTCATCGACACTTTATTGAAATCTCAGCAGACGAGCGTACGAGTCGCTGAACTGAATCAAATATGCCAGCAATTACTGCGCGACACGCTACATTTAAGTCATCACCAATGGGAAGCGCTGCGAGAAGCGTTATTGCGTGATACACACAGACAATCATGGCAGCAAAATATACAGCGTTGCCTTAGTGAAGCACCACCGATCGCCGTGCATGATACGAAGTCTACTGAGGCTAAGGAAGGCAGATTACAGCTACCAATAAATCTTACGTCTCTCGTGCCCTTGCCGCTCAAGACTCCGCCATTGGAGGCAGAAGACACAGGATTCAACGCCGACGACATCATAACGGAACAAGCCGTCATACCGAAGCACATGATGGACAACTTACCGCAACTGATTGCAAACACCTTTTTAGGTTTTCAACTAGAAAGTCTAGCTGCTATCTGGCCACAAATTCTAAGCCAGCATGCGGTGCTTTTACATCAGGCTTTAAAACGATACGCCCATCGTGAGGATGCACAAAACCGTCTCCTTAGTTACACCCGATTAGATACGCTACAACAGATGCTGGCGGCCATCGCACCTAAAGGCGGCGCGATATTAAATGAATTATGGGCGCACTGGACTAGCTTAAGTAAACGCGCTAGTGCAACAACGAATTTGCATGCATTGCAAACCATCAGCATCAAGGCAGCGATCGATTACCATTGCGAACAGCCTATAGAAGCGCCATTTTCACCCAAGGCCTTTTTACAGTATCAACTTAAATCCTTGGTCGGTACCACT
>CAYXJI010000237.1:0-6200 GCA_964465175.1 uncultured Burkholderiaceae bacterium
GGCTTTGAAGAAAGAATATAACGGCGGTGAAGTGGAGCGTCGTGCTGATGAACGTATGCCAGCAAAGTATGTGGAACGTGTCAATAATTTGAAAAATGATATTGCGCGAACCGAAAAAAATATCGAAGCATTAAAACGTGAGATTGGCACTCATAAATAGGCGTTAGACTTGCACGACCCCTTAATTAGGTCGCTAGCGCGACCTTTTTTATTTTGAGTGTACTTAATTGTGAAGGCACTTAATTTTAATACTGTCTAATTTAAATAAAGTCTGATTTCCATAATGCCTGACTTAATGAATCAATTCGCCGGATTGGACCTACTTGCCTCTGCGGTGCTGGTGTTAAATCCCCAGGGATGCATAGTGTATGCGAACCCTGCCGCTGAGAATTTGCTAGAGCGGCCTTCTAAGCTTTTACTTAATACTCAGCTCTGCGATTTATTTTTAAATGGCGATGAGTTATTGGATGGATTTCAACAAGCAATAGAACATCAATTTGCCGACAAACGGCAGGATTTAATTTTGGAGCGCAATGGCCGCGAGCCGCTCCATGTGTATAGCATCGTCACTGCCTTGGATCTCCCCGAAACACCCGTCTTAATTGAGTTGCGCGAAAATGTGCAACAACTCAAATTAGATCGCGAAGAGCGCATGCAGGATCAAAATAAAGAGAACAAAGAATTGATCCGCAATCTGGCGCACGAGATTAAAAACCCGCTGGGTGGCATTCGAGGTGCTGCCCAGTTATTGGAATTGGAATTGCCCGAGCGGGATGCGAAAGAATTGCGCGAATACACGCAGGTGATTATCAAAGAAGCGGATCGCTTGCAGGTGTTGGTCGATCGTTTGTTAGCACCAAATCGATTGCCGCAGGTGATTGCTGACGTGAATATTCACGAAGTTTGCGAGCGTGTCCGTAGTTTAATTATGGCCGAATTCCCGAAAGGCTTATTGATTAAGCGCGACTATGATTTGTCGATTCCTGAATTTCGCGGTGATCAACAACAGTTGATTCAGGCGGTGCTCAATATCGCCCACAACGCGGCGCAAGCGCTGGTGATGCGGATGGCCGAGGGCGATGCAGAGATTATTTTTAAGACCAGAGTAGTGCGTCAAGTGACACTAGCCAAGGTGCGTTACAGGCTGGCATTAGATTTGCATATCATTGATAACGGCCCTGGTATTCCACCTGCGATTCGTGACCGGATTTTTTATCCTCTGGTGTCGGGGCGCGATGGTGGAAGTGGTTTGGGTCTGACATTGGCGCAAGCTTTTATTACGCAGCATGCGGGTGTGATTGATTGTGAAAGTCGAGCGGGCTGTACCGATTTTCGCCTATTGATTCCCTTGCCTTAAGCACTTTTTGTGTTGGCATCATGCTTGCGCTTCTCTTGGGCATCTGTTGCGCTATAACTGAATTTACTCTTTGGAATGCTGAGCAATGAAGAAAACCATTTGGATTGTGGATGATGATGATTCGATACGCTGGGTATTGGAAAAAGCATTAGCTCGTGAAGGTTTGGTGACGCGTAGTTTCACCAATCCCGACGATGTCCTGTCGGCGCTGGATCAAGAGCTGCCGCAGGTTTTGGTGTCGGATATCCGCATGAACGGCGCTTCAGGGCTCGATCTTCTGCAAACGATTAAGCAGCGCCTACCTAGTTTGCCCGTGATTATCATGACCGCTTTTTCCGATTTAGATTCTGCTGTGGCGGCATTTAAGGGCGGCGCGTTTGAATACTTGGCGAAACCCTTTGATCTGTCAAAAGCGGTGGAGTTGATTCGACGTGCGCTAGAGGAGAGTGCGCGTGAGACGCCGGTAGAGCAAATTCATGATGTTGAAACTGAGATACTCGGCCATGCGGCTGCCATGCAAGAAGTGTTTCGCGCGATTGGGCGTTTGTCGCAATCGAGTGTGACGGTGTTGATTACGGGCGAATCGGGTAGCGGTAAGGAATTGGTGGCGCGTGCCTTGCATAAGCACAGTCCTCGAGTGAATCAGCCCTTTATCGCCTTGAATACGGCGGCAATTCCTAAAGATCTTTTAGAGTCCGAATTATTTGGACATGAACGCGGCGCCTTCACTGGTGCGCAGACCGCAAGGCGTGGTCGATTTGAACAAGCCGAAGGTGGTACGCTGTTCTTGGATGAAATTGGCGATATGCCTTTTGATTTGCAGACCCGCTTATTGCGCGTTCTCTCTGATGGACATTTCTATCGCGTCGGTGGTCATCAACCCTTGAAAGCCAATGTGCGCTTGATTGCCGCGACACATCAGAATTTGGAAGCGCGCGTTAAAGAAGGCGTGTTCCGCGAGGACTTATTCCATCGTTTAAATGTCATTCGCTTGCGCGTTCCTAGCTTGCGCGAACGCCGTGAAGATATCCCTGTTTTGGCAAAACACTTTTTGATGCAAAGCGCTAAGCAATTAGGTGTCGATGCAAAGCGATTGTCCGATCATGCTTTGTCCTATATCGCGCATTTGGATTTTCCGGGGAATGTGCGCCAGTTAGAGAATTTGTGTAATTGGATTACGGTGATGGCGCCGGGGCAGGTAGTGGAAATTTTGGATTTGCCTGCGGAATTATTGCCCTTAGATCAAAACTCAGAGACGCACAAACAAGGTGCGAGTCATGCACTGGAAATTGGCGCCGCGCCACAAAGCGCTTCGTCTTGGAGCGTAGCACTAGAGCGACAGGCGGGGCAGTTACTCAATCAAGATGTGGCCGAAGTGATGAATAAATTGAGTCGCGAATTTGAAACCGTGTTGATTAAAGCGGCCTTGAAACATACGCACGGACGTAAGAATGATGCGGCGATTCGTTTGGGTATCGGTAGAAATACCATTAGCCGGAAAATCCAAGAGTTGGGAATTGAAGGAGTGAAGGATGAGTGAGGCTAGTACTCGCTGTCGTTTTTTTGTAAAAATTAATTGATTGCAAATGTTCCCCTAAGGTATTTTACAGAGTATTATTTCTACGTGTGGATGCTAAAAGCGGCTTATCGAAAATGTCTAAGCTACTCTGATTCTGATGCAATTAGTCCGCGCGAAGTCTTCAACTCGCCTGAGGCTGTCAAAGTTCAGGTTATTTTATGATGGTGAGATAATTTGCTGTAATACTTAGGGGATTTTTATGAATTTCGATGCACTATTCCAGCAACAAAACGCATTGCCTACGATTCCAAAAGTAGTGCAAGAAGTCATTGATAGTTTTAATAATGAGGATGTTTCGATTGATGTGATTGCCAGTAAGCTGGCGGCCGATCAAGTCTTGAGTGCGAAGTTGTTGCGACTGGCAAATTCTTCCTATTACCACGCCTCGCGCAGTGTGGGTACAGTCGATGATGCGGTGCTGATGCTGGGATTTATGACGGTGCGGACTTTGGTTATCAGTAGTGGTTTAACGGGCGGATTTAAAGCCATGCCTGGCGTTGATTTGCTACCGTTTTGGCGTTACAGTCTGTACACTGCGGTCATTGGGAAGTGGATTGCAAAAAAAGTCCAAGGCAATTCAGACTTTGCTTTTACCGTAGGTTTGATGCACGCGATCGGTCAATTGGTCATGCATGCAGCGATGCCAGAACAAACGCTGCAGATTGATAAAATTGCTGGGCCTTTGGATTCACGCCGTTTGGATGTTGAAAAAACTTCGTTTGGCTACGATTATTCTGATGTTGGTGCTGAGTTAGCCAAGCGTTGGCGTTTCCCTGATAACTTTGCTAGTGTTATCAAGGCTTTTCCTGATCCTTTATCGCATGATACTTTTGAGCCTATGGCTGCAGTCGTCCATTTGGCAGTATGGTGTGCGCGTGCGGAGGAAAATAAATATTCGCGCGAAGAGCGCGAAGCTACCATTCCAGTCGATGTGTTGAAGAAGTTAGGATTGAGTGCATCTGTACTAATGGATGACATGCCTCCGATCGCAGAATTGGCGGCTGGCTTGGAAGATTTGGTAAATTAAACTTGGACTATAAATGGTTTGTCGTAAAAGGCCTAAATTGAGTTGAGGTCGTGTTAGTTGGAATAGGTAAAAAGAGCGTGAACAGAATTTTTCTGCCCACGCTCTTTTTTATGCGTATTTCTTTTCTAAACTAAGTGCAAGTGCTTCCGCAACTTTAATGCCATCGATCGCAGCAGAAAGTATGCCGCCTGCGTAACCCGCGCCTTCGCCCGCTGGATAAAGTCCTTTGGTATTTAGACTTTGAAGATCATCATCCCTGCGCTTAATTCGAATCGGGGAAGAAGTGCGAGTTTCAACCCCAGTCAAAATCGCATCTTTTAGCGAAAAACCTCTAATTTGTTTGTCAAATTCTGGAATGGCTTCGCGCATTGCCTCAATCGCAAACGCAGGTAGGACGTCGGCTAAATTGCATAAGGTGATTCCCGGTTTGTAAGAAGGCACCACACTGCCTAGTTCGGTGGAAGCACGATTTGCTAAAAAATCGCCGATTAATTGTCCCGGTGCATTATAGGTACTGCCACCCAGAACAAATGCTTTGCTTTCGAGTTCCCGTTGTAAAGTAATGCCTGCAAGAGGATCGCCGGGGTAATCGGTTTCGGGGGAAATGCCCACCACGATGGCGCTATTGGCGTTGCGTTCATTGCGTGAATATTGGCTCATGCCATTGGTGACCACGCGCCCAGGCTCAGACGTTGCTGCCACCACGGTGCCGCCTGGGCACATACAAAAACTGTATACGGAGCGATCATTTTTTGCGTGATGAACTAATTTGTAGTCGGCCGCGCCAAGAATTTTATTGCCTGCATTGGGGCCGAAACGCGCTTTATCAATAATGGACTGTGGATGTTCAATTCTAAAGCCAATAGAAAATGGTTTGGCTTCGACATAAATACCCTTCGCATGAATTAGTTCAAAGGTGTCGCGTGCGCTATGACCAACCGCTAATACAACATGGTCCGTTGAGATCTTTTCTTGCTCATTCACTGTTAGTCCGCAGATCTCTCCATTTTTTATGTCGAAATCAGTTACTTTTTGTTCGAAGCGAATTTCGCCACCTAAGGCAATAATATTCGCCCGCATTTCTTCTATCATTTTGACCAAACGAAAAGTGCCGATATGCGGCTTGCTGACGTACATGATTTCTTCTGGCGCACCGGACTTGACGAACTCTGTTAATACTTTGCGGCCATAATGTTTTGGGTCTTTGATTTGACTATATAGCTTGCCGTCGGAAAAGGTTCCCGCGCCGCCTTCGCCAAATTGAACGTTGGACTCAGGATTCAATTCACGCTTGCGCCAAAGTCCCCAAGTATCCTTAGTGCGTTCACGTACTGCTTTCCCGCGTTCTAATACGATGGGTTTAAATCCCATCTGCGCGAGTATCAATGCCGCAAACAATCCGCATGGGCCAAAGCCAATGACGACTGGGCGTGGAAAATTGACTTCCTTTGCCAGGGTGACAAACTTATAGCTGGTGTCGGGGGTTTTGATGACTTTACTTTGACCTTGTATATTTTTGATTTTGTATAGCAAAGCTTCGTCGTCTGCTACTTCTACATCGATGGTATAGATGAGGACAATGGCGGTTTTTTTTCGTGCGTCGTAACTACGTTTAAAAATTGTGAAGTTGAGTAGGTCTGCGGCATCTATCTTGAGGCGTGCAAGTATGGCTTCCTTTAAATCGGTTTCTGTGTGGTCAAGTGGAAGTTGTATATCAGTCAGACGTAACATAATAAAGCGCTCAATAAATCAAAGGCGTATTTTAACTGTAACTGAATCAATGCCCAAAATAATTAGACTTGCACAAAACACGGATTCTTTGCTATTATTCGCCTCCCGCAGAAATGCGGGGTTGAAATAAGAAGTAATGCAAGCCAAGTACGACAATTCTCTTGAGTTTGAATCGAAGTTGAAAAACTAAAAATTCAAACGGTAGTAAAAACAGGGGGTTGACGGAAATAAAGAAGTGCTGCATAATCTCGTTTCTCTGCTGCTGACGAACACAACGCTTCGTAGCAAAAACAAAAACCTCAGGGTGAGTTTGAGTGGAAAAGAATAAGATCTTTAACAATTAACAGTCAATAAATGTGGGCACTTGATAATGAGGCGACTAACTACTTCGGTAGTTAGGAAACTTAAAAAATATCAAATGTTCACAAGAAGTAAAGATAAGACGCTGGTTTAGAAATAGATCGGCAACTGTCAGTATTTTGAGTGAGCGACCTGTTCGAAAGAAC
>CAYXJI010000238.1:0-6191 GCA_964465175.1 uncultured Burkholderiaceae bacterium
AAGCTTGATATAATGTCAATAGACGTTTGGATATTATTTGTTATTTCTTTTTTTTGCCTCATTGCTTGATGTTGGTTTGTATTCGCTTTATGTGCCCCAATATTGGTGTAAGTTGGCTTGGAAAAGTAAGATTTTTTAGAGGATAGTATGAGCTTAAAAGAACAGATCACAGAAGACATGAAATCGGCAATTCGCGCCAAAGATAAGGCCAAGCTCGGTGCGATTCGTTTAATTACTGCCGCGATAAAGCAAAAAGAAGTCGATGAGCGTATTGAAATTACTGACGCGATGGTGCTGGCGATCATAGAAAAAATGATTAAGCAGCGCAAAGACTCCATCACGCAATTTGAAGCGGGCGGACGTCAAGATTTGGCTGATATAGAAAAAGCAGAATTGCAAATCCTATCGGCTTATATGCCTGAGGGTTTAACCGCGGCAGAAATGCAGGCAGCCGTGGATGCGGCCGTTGTTGAAGTAGGTGCTGCCGGGCCGCAAGATATGGGTAAGTTAATGGCGGTATTGAAGCCTAAGTTGGCTGGACGTGCTGATATGACAGTGATTTCAGCGCTGGTTAAAGCAGCTTTGGCTAAGTAAATAATTGATTTTCTTATTGGTGTTGGTGGGATGACGTTGCGCCAAACCAATAGGTGATCTCTCAAATTGCGGCTTCGGAGGTTGATTCTTCTCGAGGCCGTTTTGTCTTCATGCATGGGATTTTTTTACGTGATTCCTCAAAGTTTTATTCAGGATTTGCTGGCCCGAGTTGACATCGTCGATGTCGTGGGTAAGTACGTGCAATTGAAAAAAGGCGGCGCCAACTACATGGGTTTGTGTCCGTTTCATAACGAAAAATCACCTAGTTTTACAGTCAGTCCGACCAAGCAGTTTTATCATTGTTTCGGCTGCGGAGCGCATGGTACGTCTATCGGTTTTTTGATGGAATATTCTGGCTTGAGTTTTGTCGATGCGGTAAAGGATTTAGCCTTAAACAATGGCATGGTCGTGCCTGAGGATGATAGGCTTTTGCCAGCGCAGCGTGCTGAGGTGACGGCGAAGAGCCTCGCTTTGAGTGAGGTCATGACAAAGGCTTGTGATTACTATCGGCAACAATTACGTGGTGCCGATACCGCAATTCAATATTTGAAGCGACGTGGTGTGACCGGGGAGATCGCAGCGCGCTTTGGTTTGGGCTACGCCCCTGATGCTTGGGATAGCTTACGTTCCGTATTTGGTGAATACAATGCGCCGGCACTGGCTGAGTCAGGCATGGTGATCGACAAAAGCGATGATGAGGGTGCACATCGTAAGCGCTATGATCGTTTTCGCGATCGCATTATGTTTCCGATTCGCAATACAAAAGGGCAGGTAATCGGGTTTGGTGGTCGCATCTTGGACCAGGGTGAGCCAAAATACTTGAATTCACCCGAAACGCCGCTATATCAAAAAGGCTTGGAATTGTATGGTCTGTTTGAGGCAAGACAGGCAATCCGTGAAGCGGGTTACGTTTTGGTGACTGAGGGCTATATGGACGTGGTCGCTTTGGCACAGTTGGGATTTCCGCAAGCGGTGGCGACTTTGGGTACGGCATGTACGCCAACCCATGTGCAAAAACTATTAAGACAAACTGACCATGTGGTGTTTAGTTTTGATGGCGATAATGCAGGACGACGTGCCGCAAGACGCGCCTTGGATGCGTGCTTGCCACACGTTAATGATAATAAAATCATCAAATTTTTATTTTTGCCAGTTGAGCATGACCCTGATAGTTTTGTGCGCACGTTTGGGGCTGAAGTTTTTGCCGCCGAAGTGCAGGGTGCTATGCCTTTGTCGCAATTTTTCATTAAAGAGGTCAGTGGCGACAATGATTTGAGTACGGCGGAGGGGCGCGCTAGGACGCAATTCGATGCAAAACCCTTGCTGCAGCAAATGACGCCATCCGGTTTGCGCTTGCAGTTGGTTAGGAATTTGGCGCAAATTACGCAGTCAACGGCAGCAGAAATTGAAGCTTTATTTGAGTTAAGTCAGCCTGTAGCAAGGATTAAAATTGCACCACCTAAGAGTAGACGCAGCGCACCTGTTGGTTTGGAGCGACAAGTTTTGCGGATTTTGGTCGCGCATCCTTCGCTAGCTGTCATGATGACCTCTGCTATGATGGACGATGCTGCAAAAATTGCACCAGATGGTGCTGAAATGTTAAGGCAATTGGTGTTGATCGCTCAGCCTATGGGCGAGCAGGCGAATTTCGCTGCTTTGGCCGAGAATTTGCGTGCAAGTAGTGCGGATTTTGATTCCTTGATTGCGGAAATTGCCGAGCAGACCGAGTCGGATATTGATGTGGTAGCGATGGAGTTGGCAGGCGCGCTTCGACAAATTCGTAGCCAGGTTTTAAAGTTGGAAATGGAACAACTCGCGCAACGTGGTTTGCGTGAGGCGCCAGATGTCGCACGTTACCGAGAGATTATGCAGTTACAGGATGCGATTCGGCGTGAAGCTGAATTGGAGGCCGCAGGGCGTCCCGTTAGTTAAGTGATTGATTAAAAAAACGGGCAATTAGCTGGTTAGGATTTTGATGTGGTAAAGGAAAAAATTGCTTCAGTGGAATGCGTAATCTACAAGCGTTTGATTGAGTAAAATGGTCGCGAGTGCTATAATTAAAGGCTTTCGATTCAAGGTCTTAGGTTGTTTTCATTCTTTTTTGCAGCCATCTAGGTTGTTCATATCAAGAATGTGTTGTTTAGGTGAGCGTGTGCTCCTCCGAGTAACCCAAAACGCCGATGCAAAGAAACGTGTGGTTTGAATACAGAAATGTCGCGCTGTCCTGCAGGGTCTCACTGTTGGTAGTGCTTTGTTTTTATTGATTCGTGCTACTTATTTGCTTCGGTTGGTTTGATTCAATGGCTAGTGCAATGAAGAAACCCGCGAAAAAACTAACATCCGTCGTTACGAAGAGTTCCGCCAAAACGGTCACCGCAAAAAAGGCCGCAGCTCCCGCTAAATCAAGTGCCAAGCCCGTATCCAAAGTGCTTAAACCTGCAGCTAACACAGGAAATGCAAAAGCGGTCACTAAACCTGTGGTGAAAAAAGTAGCAACTAAGGTTCCCGTGAAAGCAACGGCAAAGCCCACAGCGAAGGCTGCTGTTAAAACGGCCATCAAGCCGACTGCAAAAGAAAATACGGCAGCGAAGCTAAAGTCCATCAGTGCAGAAAAATCTGGAGTAAAAGTAGCCAAGCCAAGTGCCGTCAAGGCAAAGGCAGTTACCGCCAGAGTTGCAGAGAAAAAAGTCCTTGCGAATGGCGGCAAACCGCCTAAAGTAGAACAGAAGCCAGTAAAATTGGCTAAGAGCAAGATTTCGAGTCAAGATGTCAAATTGACGGTGAGCAAAAAGGAAGTTGAAGTGCCAAAAACACGTGCCACAAAAAATGAACTTAAAGCGGAACCCAAGTTGAATAAAGATGTCGAAAAGCATTCCTCAAAATCCGCTGAAACACCGTCACCTGCAACAAAGAAAGCCTCTGTGATTACCAAAGCATCAAACGTCAATAGCCAAGCCGAAAAAGCTGAAGATAAACCAGTGAAAAAAACTGCAAAAGCAGCTAAAACTGAAAAGGCACCTGAAGTGCAAGAGATCAAATCTGGTTCAGCGCCAACCGTGAGTCAAACCACAGATGCGGCTTTGTTGGCTAGCATTGATACCTCTAGCTACGTGTTGCCTGGCGTTAAAGTGCCCGGCCGTCGCGGCCGTAAGCCCAAAGAATATCAGCCGGAAAATGAAGAGATGGCAGCGCTTAACGCGGTAGAACGCGCCGAGATGAAAGCACTCGACAAAGCCAAAGCAAAAGATCGCAAAGCAAAAGAAAAAGCACTATTGAAAGATGCATTTTCTGCCGACCCAGAAGCAACAGCTGAAGAATTAGAGCGTCGCCGCCAGCGTCTCAAAACCCTAATTAAGATGGGTAAAGATCGCGGCTATTTGACGTTTGCAGAAATCAACGATCACTTACCTGAAAACGTAGTCGATCCAGAAGCGATCGAAGGCATTATCAGCACCTTTAATGACATGGGCGTCGCGGTGTACGAGCAGGCGCCCGATGCGGAAGCATTGTTGTTATCCGATAACGTGGTCACCGTCACTAGTGATGATGATGAAGTCGAAGCTGCAGCAGAAGCTGCCTTATCCACAGTGGATTCCGACTTTGGTCGTACCACAGATCCAGTACGTATGTATATGCGTGAAATGGGGACGGTTGAACTGTTGACGCGCGAAGGCGAAATCGTTATTGCGAAGAAAATTGAAGAAGGCCTGAAAGACATGATTCAGGCCATCTCCGCGTGTCCAACCACGATTGCCGAAATTTTAGCGCAAGCTGAACGTATCGCTAACGATGAAATTAAAGTCGATGATATGGTGGATGGGCTGGTCGATCCAAATGCCGAAACGGTAGAAGAAAAAGCGCCAGTCGTCGTAGCTGAAAGCGACGAAGAGGAAGAAGAGGAAGAAGACGAAGAAGAAGACGAAGAGGACGAGGAAGATAGTGCCGCCGTCGCCGCAGGTATTTCTGCTGAGCAGTTGGAACAGTTGAAACGGGATTCTCTCGCAAAATTTGCAACGATCTCTGAAAACTTCGACAAGATGCGTAAAGCCTTCGAAAAAGAAGGTTACAACTCTAAGAATTACATCAAAGCGCAAGAAGCGATTTCGAATGAATTATTGGGTATTCGTTTTACCGCGAAAGTGGTCGAGAAATTGTGCGATACTTTGCGCGGTCAAGTGGATGAAGTGCGCCATGTAGAAAAACAAATTCTGGATGTCGTCGTGAATCGTTGCGGTATGCCGCGTTCCCATTTCATCAAAGTGTTTCCCGGTAATGAAACCAATTTGGCGTGGGTCGATGGTGAAGTGAATGCGGGTCATTCCTATAGTGCGATTCTTGGTCGCAATGTACCTAGTGTTCAACAATTGCAGCAAAAATTAATCGACTTGCAAGCGCGCGTCGTATTGCCTTTGCCTGATTTGCGTGGCATTAATAAAAAAATGTCTGCAGGCGAAATGAAGGCGCGCAAAGCGAAGCGTGAAATGACCGAAGCCAACTTGCGTCTGGTGATCTCTATCGCGAAGAAATACACCAACCGTGGTTTGCAATTCTTGGATCTGATTCAGGAAGGCAATATCGGTTTGATGAAAGCGGTCGATAAATTTGAATATCGTCGCGGCTATAAATTTTCGACCTATGCCACCTGGTGGATTCGTCAGGCGATCACCCGTTCTATCGCTGATCAGGCACGCACGATCCGTATTCCTGTTCATATGATAGAAACGATTAACAAAATGAATCGTATCTCCCGTCAAATTTTGCAAGAAACTGGTGCAGAGCCAGATCCAGCGACGTTGGCGATCAAGATGGAAATGCCAGAAGATAAGATACGCAAGATCATGAAGATCGCGAAAGAACCGATCTCGATGGAAACGCCGATTGGCGATGACGATGATTCTCACTTAGGCGATTTTATTGAAGATAATCACACGCTCGCGCCAGCGGATGCTGCTCTGCATGCATCTATGCGTAATGTGGTGAAAGATGTTTTGGATTCTTTGACACCGCGCGAAGCAAAAGTCTTGCGTATGCGTTTTGGTGTAGAAATGTCGACCGATCATACTTTGGAAGAAGTAGGTAAACAATTCGACGTCACGCGTGAGCGCATACGACAAATAGAGGCAAAAGCGCTGCGCAAGCTGCGCCACCCATCGCGCTCAGACAAGCTGAAGAGCTTCCTCGAAGGAAATTAATCAATCGACTGAGCAGGGTATTGGAGTATTGAAGTATTGAGCTAGTTGGTGATTGAATTTGATAAAACCGTGCAATTGAAAGATTGTGCGGTTTTGTTTTTTTGTGTCATATTCGAATTTGACTTGAATCGGCTTGAATCGACTTGAATAGCTTGAAGAATCGCGTATTTATTCACGCTTAGCCAAGGTAAGTCTTGTGTCAATTACCTCTAATGTAATACAATAAGCGCTCATTTTCTGGGGCGCGTTCGCGTTTTAGCAAATAGGGCCTCTAGCTCATGTTGGTTAGAGCAGCGGACTCATAATCCGTTGGTACCGTGTTCGACTCACGGGAGGCCCACCAAAATTTATGTGTTTTGAAATCAAGCTCTTACAAGAAATTGTAAGGGCTTTTTTCATATTTAT
>CAYXJI010000239.1:0-6180 GCA_964465175.1 uncultured Burkholderiaceae bacterium
CCTTTTTTGGGTTACCTTTTTTGGCGAAGCAAAAAAGGTAACTGGCTGTCGGGCCACCCCCGACCTACTGTACGACGAGCAACAGTAAAAGTAAAAATAAAAGTAAAAGTAAAAGTAAAAGTAAAAGTAAAAGCAAAACCAAAAACAAAAACAAAAACAAAAACAAAAACCAACTACGCAATGCTATCCAACACCAACTTAGCACAAATCAAATCACTCAAAGCCGTCCCAACAGACTTAAACAATGTAATCTCATCAACATCACGCCGAGAAGATTGCCCACGCCGACACAACTCCGCCAAATCCCCCTTAACATCGCTAGCTGAAAACACGCCCTCGCTGATAGGGATCAACAATTCCCCTGCTTCCTTCAACACATTCGCCCGATAATCCACATACACAGACGAGCGAGTTACTAAAGAAGTATCGCATTCTCTCCTATCCTGGCTATGATTACCAAGTAAATCCACATGACTACCTGCAGCAACGTCGTCGCCGAATATCAATGGCTGCGATGCTCCCGTGGCACTGACGATGATGTCGACTTTTTGCATAGTAGCTGCTAACTGATCTGTACCGCTAAAACCAACATAAGGAAACAGTCGACGTAGCGTTTGCAGTAATTTCTGTACTTTTTCCGAATTGCGCCCCCACACCACGACATGGGAAATAGCATGTTCAGCCAAATGCGCCTGCACAAGAGGAATTGCCAAATTACCCGTACCCAGCAAAAGCAAACGCATCGATTCTGGTCGCGCCAAATAACGACTCGCCAAAGCAGACACCGCGGCTGTACGCCAATAGGTGACTGTCGTACCGTCTATCATCGCCAATGGCTGTCCATCGGCACGGCTAAACAACAAAATTTTTGAGAACAATGTCGGTAAAGATTTACTGCCATTATCGGGAAAATAGGTGAAAGCTTTGACCCCGACCAAATCCTCATTCCAAGCGGGCAATACCGCAAACCCATCATGATTACTGAGGTCTTCGGATAGCGAAAACACCTGCCTTTGCGGCATGCCAAAGTCTTGTTTAAAACCGGCATCTAAGACATTGATCAAACTTGGAAAATCTAAGACTTGATTAACTTGTTGGGCGTCGATAATCTTCATAATTTATAGCGGTAATTCAGCATGCTTAGGCGCATGCGTGATAAATTCAAATCCATGCTCGGTGATCAGCACATCGTCCTCAATGCGCACGCCACCATATTGAGGAATATAAATGCCAGGCTCTATCGTGACGACATAATTCGTTTTCAAATGCTCGCAACACACTGGACTGATAAAAGGTTGCTCATGCAATTGTATGCCAAGACCATGACCTAAACCGGGGCCGGCATATTTAGCCAAACTCGAAGCCTGCAACACAGCAGCAGAAGCGGCATTGACCTCAACTGCCGCGACGCCATCACGCAATACAGCAAAAGCCGCTTGCTGGGCCGCATGGACAGTCGCAAACATCGCCCGTTGTTGAGGACTGGCCTCACCCGCAACAAAGCTGCGCGTCATGTCCGACCGATAGCCGTTCACTACCGCGCCAAAATCCAACACAATCAAATCGCCGACTTGTAATGTTCTTTGCGAGGGAATGCAATGCGGTAAAGCCGAGCGCGCGCCAAATCCTAAAATCGTCGCAAATGACATGCCTTGCGAGCCGCGCTTTTGCATCTGATAGTCGAGCTCCAATGCCAGCTCCGCTTCGCTCACGCCTAGGCGCAGTTGCGGCAAGACATCTGCCAAGGCTTGATCTGCGATGTTCGCAGCTGCTTTAATCTGCGCAATTTCCCACGCGTCTTTAACTTTTCTTTGCTGCGCTATGACCCCATTGCTGGGTGTAAAAATAGCCTGTGGAATAGCGCTGGCGATCGCATGCCACGCACCCACGTTCACGTGTTCGGCTTCGAACCAAATGTGGCGTGCCGATTCGTTCTGCAAAATTGCCGCAATCGCTTGCCCTAAGCTTTGCTGATCTCGATCACGACATACCACGGTGGTAGGCAAATAGTCGCGCACACATTCTTCTTCAGCTTGCTCGACAAAGCGGTAATCAGTGATCAAAACCAAGCTGGTTTGTGTCACCACGCCATACGCCGCCTCACCACTATAGTTGTAGAGGTAACGCAGATTATCTAAGGAAAAAATCAAAGCGCCATCTTGTTTGGCTGCCGCCATTTGCTGTCGAAAATTTTGTAATCGTTGTTCAAATTGCGCGCGTAAGCTCATATTTTCTGCCATCCTAAAATCCATGCTGTAAGCGATCCGCAGGATCACGATAGGAGGTATTTTTACCCATCACACTGCCGGCTCGATTTTCGCTGCTATCCACCATAGTTTCTGTCAACACTTCCATTTTTCACACCAAGAATTTCAGCAATATACAACAAAACAGCAAGATTATGCACACAATATATCGTAAATATATTTATAATCAAGACCAAACTCAACTGCTGTAGAAAATTAAAAATTAAGCATGTCAAATACACGCAAACCAACATTCCCATCGCCCCGCCTTGCCTTAGGCGTGGTGCTACTGCCGTGGCTACTGTCTTGGAGTTTGGCCTCGTACAGTCATGCGCAAACCAAGTCTGCGCAAGAAATCAAAGCGCCGCCCTCATTAAGAGCGGTACAACAAATTCTGTCGCGCATTCATGTCTGTAGCGACAGCTTGAGTTTGCGATCTGAGGGTTTGAGCGATGCGCAAGAACAAAGCGCTTGCCAGCAATTAGGTCTGCTTGAGAGAAAATTCCACCATTTATTTGCTGGCGATGGCAACACCCTCGCGCCCGTCAAGTATGACAATAATCAGTCTTTGCGCGCCAACATTTATCGCAAAAAAAGTAGTTTTTCCGAACATGCGGGCATGCATTTCAACATGCCAGTCAACAATGGTGGCATGTATTTAGAAGGTATTCCCGAGCAGGCAGGCAATCACGCCGAGTTCGTTGCCTATCAAGGAGAGCAAGGAAAAATTCATAACTTAGGGCATGAATACATCCACTACTTGGATGGCCGCTTTAACCTCTATGGCGATTTTTGCGCCAATCTGCATGACTCCCATGCCGCCCCCGAAAACTGTCCCAAGCCTGCCCCGCAAACCCCTTACCTTGTATGGTGGAGCGAGGGATTGGCGGAGTATCTTGCGCATGGTAATGACCATGCCACCGCACGCGCGATTGCCGCGAAGAAGACATATCGCTTAAGTGAATTATTCGACACCGGCTATGAAAAAAATAATGACAGCGCGCGCATTTATAGCTGGGGCTATTTGGCGGTACGTTTTATGTTGGAGCGCCATCGCGAAGAGATTGACAGGATGTTGGGCTTTACTCGGGTGGGAGATTATCCGCGCTATCAAGCCTTGGTGCGTAGCTGGGGGAATACGTTTGATGCGGAGTTTACGGTGTGGTTGGATGGTTTGAATTGAACACCAATTATTTGGTAGCGGATCAAACCTATAGTAGACAAAGTACCGACTCTAGGCTGCACGCCATTAACCCAAATTTTCCATTAGGCGCACCTGAGGTGCTACTTGCGTGCTGACGGCGCATTTTCGGCTATTTTTGCTACGCTTCGTTGCTAACGGTTCGCTAATAGCGCGCTATTAGCGCCTCATTCGCATCAAAACACGCTCGAAAAGTGCATCCGTCTTCATCGCAAATCCTGATGGAAATTCTGGGTTTAATTTTTAAATTTAGGGCTATGTCTTAGATCTGATTGGACAGTCGTCTATGTCCGGCTTCGGAAATCGTTACAACATTGGTAGTCTTGTCATTACTAAAGTGACTCTTTTGATTGATGCCACGTTGTTGAAATTGATTTTGCATTTCATCCAAAATCCTACTTAACAGCGACTTAAATTCCAAGCTCGCGCCGATCGGCTTTTCCTTCTCATTTTGCAATTGCGTTTGCGCCTGAGCTAATAAATTGGACACACTTTCTTTTGTGCCTCGATATCGGACGCCATTCTGCTCTTCGGGTGAAAGGGAATTGATATAGGAAATATAGGCTTTTGCAAATTGAATAATGCCAGAGGTGCTAGCATCATGTAACAAGTACCCAAACGCAGTTTGCTCTCGCTGATTTAATTTTTCACTGGCCGCTAATATCTGACGATTATTGTATTGGCCAAAGCTGCTACTTCTCTCATCTTCGCTATCTGCGATCTTGGAGAGATTTTCTGGATAGGCTGAAGAACGACTGATCGTACTAGTGCCTACCTCAAGCCGATGATTCATTGGCGTTATCATTTATGTTCTCCTCGATGAAAAATCGCAAATAGCTATAAAATTCCTTGCTCCGCCAACGCCAATGAAAAATAACTCATCACCAAATCCGCGCCCGCACGTTTGATCGCACCTAAACTTTCTAGTGCTACCTCAATCTCGTTAATCGCACCAGCCTGCGCGGCAAATTTGATCATGGCATATTCTCCACTGACTTGATATCCGGCCAGAGGCAAACTAGATCGTTCACGAATGTCGCGAATAATATCTAAATACGCGCCCGCTGGTTTGACCATCAAACAATCGCTGCCTTGTGCTTCATCCAGCAGAGATTCGCTAATCGCTTCGCGCCGGTTCATAGGATTCATCTGATAGGTTTTCCTATTGCCTTTGAGTGCAGTGCCTGCCGCTTCTCGAAATGGGCCATAAAAAGATGAGGCAAATTTACTTGAATACGACATGATAGCAGTATGCTGAAAGCCTGCCGCATCGAGCCCATCTCGGATTGCTAGTACTTGCCCATCCATGGCCGAGGAGGGGGCAATAAAGTCTGCCCCTGCGTGAGCTGCCACCAGCGCTTGCTTTACCAAATTCTCCAGACTCGCATCGTTATCGACTTCACCTTGGTGAACGACGCCACAATGGCCATGGCTGGTATATTCGCAAACACAAGTATCTGACATGGTGATCATCTCGGGGACGGTCTTTTTGATGGTGCGGTTCATCCTCGCAACTAGGCCATTTTCATTCCAAGTGTCGCTACCAATCGCATCGAGATGGTGTGAAACGCCGAAGCACATGACCGCGCGTATGCCAGCCTTCGCAATGCGTTCGATTTCGAATGCCAGTTTATTTTCGGGGATGCGCGCTATGCCTGGCATCGAAGCGATCTGTTTGTATTCGTCGATTTCTTCTTCGATAAAAATGGGATACACCAAATCATTGATGCTGAGATGGGTTTCTTGAAATAGGTCACGGATAGCTGCGTTTTTGCGTAAGCGGCGAGGGCGCTGTGTGAGTGATATTGACATAGGTTTTTACCTGGGCATTTTTTTTAGTAAAAGTGTTTGTAGGCGCGCTTGCTTAAGCTTGTTCAGTCATACAAGGACTCTTTTTTTAAGTAGGAAATACTGGCAACATGCATTGATCTCTTCAAATTGTATGTCTCGGCTTTAGCTTACGCTGTAAGCTTTATATTTTAACCTAATCAGTGAGAAGCTTGTTGAGATTCAATTGACGACTTGACACTAAACAATAGAGCCTTGTCATGGTCGTTTTGTTTGTATTAGTCCGACATAGTCATTACAATGCGCAGCTATTTGTTCATTTTATGTTGAAATGAATGCTAATTAGATAATCTAGATAATGGAATTGAGAACATCATGACGCCATCCAATAAATCCCGTAATGCCCGCCAACGTAAAAAATTGCACGTAGGTGAGTTTCAAGAATTTGGCTTTGAATATAAAGCCGAGTTGACCAAAGAGTTGAGTTCTGATGAAGAAGCGCAGCTCATTCACACTTTCTTAGAAGAATTAATCGAGCCACGTGACTTAGCTTTGAGCGGTTGGTTGACGACAGGTTTCGTTTGTAAATTTGGCGCAGGTTCGACCACTGACGCTGATCGCGAAGCCTTAAAGGCGTGGATGACAGCGCGTCCAGAATTTAAAGACGTACAAGTTGGTGCCTTGAAAGACGCATGGTATTCACCGATGGACACGGAGTTTGCTGAGTAAATCAGGGCGGTAGCAGCTTAGCGTCAAGCCATGAAGTTAAAGATGTAAAAGAGTAGTACGGGCGAAACCCGCGCCGCCAGATTTTCGAGTACCTGAGCAGCGCTGGTCTCACCTGCTCTACGAGCTGCGAACTAGCTTTAACTTAACTCAGAATTTCCATCTGGATTTGCGATGAAGACGGATGCACTTTTCGAGCGTGTTTTGATGCGAATGAGG
>CAYXJI010000240.1:0-1283 GCA_964465175.1 uncultured Burkholderiaceae bacterium
ACCATGGGATTGCGTAAGTTTATGCCTATGGTGATTGCTTGTCCTGGTTGCGGGCGAACTACTTCAACAGTATTTCAAGAATTGGCAGATGATATTCAATCGTTTTTGCGTGAGCAGATGCCTGCTTGGAAGCTCAGTCATCCAGGCGTTGAAAATATGAATGTGGCGGTCATGGGCTGTATTGTGAATGGTCCAGGTGAGTCTAAGCATGCCAATATTGGAATTAGCCTGCCTGGTACTGGTGAGTCCCCAGCCGCACCGGTATTTATTGATGGTGTCAAATCGATGACTTTGCTTGGTGAGCATATCGCCAAGGATTTTCAGCAGATTGTGCTGGATTATGTGCATAGTCATTACGCACCGCCGGTTTGAGAATTGAGTATTAAAAGTGAAGATCTGCACTAAAAAGTGCGGCTCAGAGTAAAAATTAAAGTGGAAATTAGTGCATGTCCGAAGATAAAAAAGTAGAAAAGATCAGCGGTATCAAGGGGATGAATGACATTCTTCCTGAGCAAGCTGCGCTTTGGGAATTATTTGAAAATACCGTGCAATCCGTATTGAAGAGCTATGGCTTTCAACAAATGCGTACGCCGATAGTGGAGAGTACGCCTTTGTTTGCACGTGGCTTGGGCGCGGTGACGGATATCGTTGAGAAAGAAATGTATTCTTTTGAAGATGTAATGAACGGCGATAAACTGACGTTGCGTCCTGAAAACACCGCAGGTATTGTGCGTGCTGCAATTGAACATAATATCACTTACGAAGGTCCTAAGCGTGTCTGGTATGCCGGTCCTATGTTCCGTCATGAAAAACCACAGCGTGGACGTTACCGCCAATTTCATCAGGTTGGTGCCGAGGCTTTGGGTTTTTCTGGTCCCGATATCGACGCCGAATTAATCGTGATGTGTCAGCGCCTGTGGGATGATCTCGGTCTAGCCAATGTGCGTTTGGAATTGAACTCAATTGGTGATGCGCCTGAGCGTAATTTACATCGCGCTCAATTGATCGCCTATTTTGAGCAACATAAAGAACTGTTGGATGCTGAGGCGCAGCGTCGCTTGTATTCTAATCCGCTGCGAATTCTTGATACCAAGAATCCAGCGATGCAAGAGCTAGTCAATAACGCACCTAAATTAATGGATTTTTTAGGCGAAGAATCGAAAGCGCATTTTGAAGGCGTACAAAAAATATTGCGTCACAATAGCATCCCATTCACGATCAATCCGAGATTGGTGCGTGGTTTAGATTATTACACCTCTACAGTTTTTGAATTCACTATGGCT
>CAYXJI010000240.1:1293-6129 GCA_964465175.1 uncultured Burkholderiaceae bacterium
TTAGATTATTATAATCGTACGGTATTTGAGTGGGTTACCGATGAATTAGGTGCCCAAGGTACGGTTTGCGCAGGTGGTCGCTACGATACTTTGTTTACGATTTTTGGCGGCAAACCAACGCCGGCTTGTGGCTTTGCAATGGGTGTCGAGCGTTTATTGGAGCTAATGAAGCTTAATGGTGACGCTAATGTTGCGAATAGTTGCGATGTTTATTTAGTGCATCAAGGTGAGCAAGCGCAAATGCAATCTTTCGTTTTAGGAGAGCGTTTACGTGATGCAGGCTTGGATGTTGTGTTACATTGCGCATCTGCTACGGGAGTCGGTAGTTTTAAATCGCAAATGAAAAAAGCAGATGGCAGTGGTGCTGCATTTTCGGTCATCATTGGCGAAGACGAGGCAGCAGCAAACACGGTTACTGTTAAATCTATGCGCTCAGACGATTTTGCAAATAATCAGGTCAGCGTCCCTTTTGATACTGCTGTTGATTATTTGGTAGATCAAATTGTCGGTGCTGATCACGACGAATCCCAGTGCGATAATCCTAATCATATTCACCTTCATCATTAATAAAAAAATGGCATACGATCTCGAAGAGCAGGAACAGATAGACACCCTCAAAGCATGGTGGAAACAATACGGCAGTTTAGTCACTTGGTTACTGATAGCGGCACTTTCAAGCTTTGCCGCTTGGACAGCATGGGGCACTTACCAGCGTAATCAAGCGGCGCAAGCTTCCATTTTATATGACGAAGTGCAACGCGCGGTTGGGTTGAAAGATAATGCAAAAGTGCAAGGCGCAACCGCTGCGGTGGTCGATAAATTTGGTAGTACAAGCTATGCAACGATGGCTGCCTTTGCAGCCGCGAAGAGCGCGTTTGATAGCAATGATTTGAAAGCCGCCAAAACGCAATTGTCATGGGTTATCGAACACGGTTCTACCAATGAATTTAAGTCCTTGGCAAAATTGCGTTTGTCGTCGGTTTTGTTAGATGAAAAGAATTTGGATGAAGCGTCCAAGGTATTGGCAGGTGATTTTTCCGCTGAATTTGAAGCCGATGTTTTGGATAAAAAAGCCGATATTCTCGTTGCTCAAAATAAAATCAAAGAAGCACGGGATGCTTATAAAGCGGCTCTAGATAAAATGGGTGAGAAGCATGCTGGGCGCCAGTTGATACAAATTAAGTTAGATGCGATTGGTGGTGCCGCTGAAGTAAAGCTAGCGACATCTTCAGAAAAAACTTCAGAGAAAAAATAAATTGGACTTGACTATGTTTTCACGTAGCACATTATCGCTGGTTGTTGGCTTAAGTTTGTTATCTGGTTTGACTGGATGCTCGACACTCTCGTCCTTGAATCCTTTTGCAAAAGAGGATACCAAGAACGCACCAGCTCCACTGCAAGTGTTTCAACAAAGTATGGCGATTAAAAATGCTTGGACAGTGAATCTTGGCAACGCCGGTGACTATGTGTTTTCACCAATGGCGGTCGGGAATGATGTTTATGCGGCCGCAGCGGATGGCACGATTGCAAAAATCAATAATGCAAGTGGCCAAGTGATATGGAAAATCAAAGCAGATTTGCCCTTGACGGCAGGTGTTGGTGCAAATTCAAAGGCGCTGGCGGTGGCGGGTGAAAAGGGTGCTTTATTTGTTTTTGATCCCCAAGGTAAGTTGATTTGGAAGCAGCAGACCTCTAGTGAAATTTTATCGCAGCCAGCTCTGTCGGATGATTTAGTCATAGTCCATAGTATTGACAATCGCATTGCTGCTTTTGATATCAATACGGGCGCGCGCAAGTGGACGGTAGAGCGTCCCTTGCCAGTGCTGACCTTGCGTATAGTGACTGGGATCACGATCAAAGATCAATTAGCCATCATCTCTTCACCGGGTGGGAAGTTGGTCGCGTTAGCTTTGCAAAATGGTGGCTTGCGATGGGAAGCGACAGCCGCTGAACCAAAGGGCGCAACTGAGTTAGAGCGCATTGTTGATATGTCAGGTGCGCCTGCCGTGGTCGGTAATAATGCTTGCGTAGCAAGTTACCAGGGACGCGTAGGTTGCTTTGATTTGACGAACGGTAGTGCCAAGTGGACCAAGGCTATTTCTAGTGAAGTCGGGGTTGCTGCGGATGAGCGTTTTGCCTTTGCTGCGGATAATCAAGGTGGTGTTTTTGCTTACGCACTGAGCGGCGGCGCTACGATGTGGAAAAATGACAAATTGACGAATCGTGGTTTGGCAACGCCAACATCATTTGGGCGTGCAGTTGCGCTCGGTGATCGTTTTGGTTATTTGCACTTTTTGTCGAGAGAAGATGGTTCTTTCCTAGCGCGTATGGCTACGGATGGAAGTAAAATTATGTCTGCCCCGGCTTTGGTCGGTAATAATCTAGTTGTTCAAACTAAACTAGGTGCTGTTGTCGCATTTGCGACGGAATAAATTAATGAAACCAGTTATTGCTTTAATCGGTCGACCTAACGTCGGCAAATCCACACTCTTTAATCGCTTGACGCGTAGCCGCGATGCCTTGGTCGCTGATATGCCAGGCTTGACGCGTGATCGCCATTATGGTGAGGGTAGAGTGGGGGAGCGCCCATTTTTGGTGATTGATACCGGAGGTTTTGAGCCGGTCGCTAAAGAAGGCATCATGCACGAAATGGCGAAGCAAACCAAGCAAGCTGTGGCTGAGGCCGATGTTGTTATTTTCTTGGTTGATGGTCGTCAAGGTTTGACGCCGCACGATAAAACGATTACTGATTTTTTGCGTAAGTCGGGTCGCTCTGTCATGTTGGTGGTGAATAAAGCCGAAGGTATGCGCTATTCTAGTGTGGCCGCCGATTTTTATGAGCTTGGTTTAGGTGATCCCTATGTGATTTCTTCAGCGCATGGCGATGGTGTGGCTGACTTGGTGGATGAAGCCTTAAATATTGCGCATGCTTCTAGGCCTCCAGAGGACGATGAAGCAATCAATGCGGTTAAAGGCATTAAGATTGCGATAGTGGGTCGTCCTAATGTCGGTAAATCCACCCTTGTCAATACGCTGTTAGGCGAAGAGCGCGTGATTGCTTTCGATATGCCAGGTACAACGCGTGATTCAATTGAAATTCCTTTTGAGCGCGACGGTCAGCAATATACGTTGATCGATACAGCGGGTATTCGTCGTCGCGGTAAAGTGTTTGAAGCAATCGAAAAATTCTCTGTCGTAAAGACTTTGCAGTCGGTTTCTGAAGCCAATGTCGTATTGTTACTGCTCGATGCGCAACAGGATATCTCAGAACAAGACGCGCATATTGCCGGATTTATTCTGGAGTCGGGTCGCGCTTTGGTGGTGGGCGTGAATAAATGGGATGGCTTGCAAAGTGATAGACGTGACGAGATTAAAATGGATATCGAGCGCAAGTTGAATTTCCTGACTTTTGCAAAATTTCATTTTATTTCTGCGCTCAAATCGACAGGTATCAGTCCGCTGATGAAATCAATCGATGCGGCCTATGAAGCAGCGATGGTGAATTTATCTACACCAAAATTAACCCGTGCCTTGATTGAAGCCGTTGAGCATCAGCAACCAAAACGTAAAGGTTCAATTCGCCCTAAGATGCGTTATGCGCATCAAGGTGGCCAGAATCCACCTATCATTGTGATTCATGGTAATGCCTTGGATGCGATCGGTGACGTCTATAAGCGCTATCTAGAAAAACATTTTAGAGAAACTTTCTCTTTAACGGGTACGCCTTTGCGGATTGAAATGCGCTCTGGAAAAAATCCATTTACAAAAGATGCTAAGTAAAACAATTGTTTGTCCCGATTTTTTAAACCAAGTAAACTTTACTTGGTTTAAAACGTAGGAAGTATTTTAAAAATTAAGGTATCGTGGTATCTTAATTATCTTTTGGACACTTGAACTATTTAAAGGTGTCCCCAACTCCTAATCACAACAACACAATGGAGCTGTTATGAGTAATAAAGGGCAACTGTTACAAGACCCATTTTTGAATGCATTAAGAAAAGAGCACATTCCAGTCTCTATTTACTTAGTGAACGGCATTAAGTTGCAAGGTCACGTTGAGTCATTCGATCAGTACGTTGTGTTGCTTCGCAATACGGTGACACAAATGGTGTATAAGCACGCGATTTCAACGGTCGTTCCAGCACGCGCAGTGAGTATTAATTCAGAATCAGCCGCAGAGTAATTATTGTTGAATTTTTTTCGTTTCTGTATTTCTTTTAGGTTCTTATGCGCGCTGCTCTAGTTGGCGTGGACTTCGGTAAAGGTGACTTTGCCGCAAGTTTAGACGAACTCTCTCAGCTCGCGCTGTCGGCGGGGGCTGAGACCATCACAAGCATCGCCTGTAAGCGATCTAGTCCTGACGCAGCCTTATTTATAGGTTCCGGCAAGGCTGATGAAGTTGGGCATGCTGTCACCGATCTTGCTCTCGATCTCGTTATTTTTAATCATGCTCTATCGCCAGCGCAGCAGAGAAATCTGGAGCGTCATTTGAAAATACGGGTGGTGGATAGAACCAGTCTAATCTTGGATATTTTTGCTCAGCGAGCCAAAAGCCACGAAGGTAAAGTACAAGTGGAATTAGCGCAATTGCAGCACCTGGCGACACGTTTGGTTCGTGGTTGGACTCATCTTGAGCGTCAAAAGGGGGGGATTGGTTTGCGCGGTCCAGGTGAAACGCAGTTGGAAACCGATCGCCGTTTGCTCGGTGAGCGCGTGAAAATGCTCAAAGCAAAAATGGAAAAGCTGCATAAGCAGCGTGAGACGCAACGTCGTTCACGCGGTCGCAGTAATACTTTTACGGTTTCTTTAGTGGGTTATACCAATGCAGGTAAGTCC